>NZ_JBAURI010000327.1:0-1785 GCF_049581145.1 Bradyrhizobium sp. | reverse complement strand
CCACAGGAGAGACCTCATGTCGCCGAGCACGATCATTCGCGTCCCGATCCTGCCGCTCGGCATGGTCAACGCCCACCTGATCAAAAACGAAAGAGGCTGCGTGCTGATCGACGCCGGCATCCCGGGCTCCGAGCGCAAGATCGAACGTGCGCTGAACCAGCACGGCCTCGCGTTCAAGGACATCAAGCTGATCGTCGTGACCCACGCCCACACCGATCATGCCGGAAGCGCCGCGCGGCTGCGGGAATTGTCCGGGGCTCCGATCCTGGCGCACCGCGGCGACGCCGACTTCTACAGCCGGCGACGGCCGATGACCTATTGCCCCACCGGACCGGTCGGCAAGCTATTCTTCAAGACACCGTTTCCGCATCAACCATACCAAGGGTTCGAAGCCGACATCATGATGAAAAACGGCGATGCGCTGAAGCTCGAGGAGTTCGGCGTCGACGGGATGGTTCGTCACACCGCCGGACACACGCCGGGCTCGATCGCGGTCGAGCTCGAGTCGCAGGACATGCTGGTCGGCGACCTCGTCGCCTCCGGCATCCTGATCGGCGGCATCGCTTTCACCGGCCGTGCCATCCGCCCGCCCTTCGAGGACGACCCGCAGGCCGTCGCCCGCGAGCTGACACGCATGCTCAATGGCGGCGCCAAGCGCTTCTACATGGGCCACGGCGGCCCGCTGGAGCCGGCGGAAGTGACGCGGCATGCGCGCAAGCTTTCGATCATCGAGCAGGTCCCCTGCTCGACCGGCAGCTGCCATCACGCGTCGCACTGATCACGGCGACGGCAACATTCACCCGTCGCATCGCATCGACGACGTCATGGTCGCGCCTGCTCCCGGGAAGCGGCGCAAACGGACGAAAAGATCGGGACATTGGCATTGCTTGCGGCATTGCTGACGGATCGCTGACTGCCGAACCATCAAAATCCGCAATCTTCAACGACGTCAGACTGGTGGGGGAGGCAGGACTCGAACCTGCGAAGCCATGAGGCGGCTGATTTACAGTCAGCTCCCTTTGCCACTCGGGACACTCCCCCGCTCGACGGCGTGTGTCCGCGACCGCCCAGGCGGCGACGGATTGGCCATGGAGAGGTAAAGACCGCGAAGGCCCGGTTTGGGGCTCGCGGTCGGCGCGTTTATGGGGGAAAGGCCGGCGCAAAGTCAACCAAGCAAAGTCAGCGCGGCGTGGCGAGGAAAATCGCGCCTCCGGCGGCCGGATTGCCAGGATCCGGAACCCGTGAGACAAGCAGCCCATGAGCGATCGAAAACCGCCGTTTCGCGGCTCCCGCGGCAAGCCGTCCGACCGGGGGCGGCCGGCCCGCGGGGCGGCCTGGCGCGAGCGTGACCAGGACCGTGACGGCCCGGTCGTGCTCTACGGCTGGCATACCGTGACGCTGGCGCTGCAAAACCCCAACCGCCATTTCCGCAGGCTGCTGGTGACCGAAAACGCCGCCCGCAGGCTCGCCGAGGACGGCATCAAGCCGCCGATCGCGCCGGAGATCGTCCGGCCCGGCCAGATCGACGCCGCGCTCGGCCCCGATGCGGTGCATCAGGGCCTCTGGGCCGAAGCCGATGCCCTGCCCTCGCCCGATCTCGCGGCCTTGCCGCAGGACGGCATCGTGCTGGTGCTCGACCAGATCACCGATCCGCACAATGTCGGCGCGATCCTGCGCTCGGCGGCGGCCTTCGCGGTCAGGGCGATCGTCACCACCGCGCGCCACAGTCCGGAGGCGACCGGCGTCTTGGCGAAAGCCGCCTCCGGCGCGCTGGAGCTGGTGCCG
>NZ_JBAURI010000326.1:0-8767 GCF_049581145.1 Bradyrhizobium sp. | reverse complement strand
CATTCCGGGTCCGGTGCTGGCGCACCATCCCGGAATGACGGAGTATCGTCCCCGTCGTCTGCGGTTCACGCGACGGCGCCCCGATGAACAACAGCACCAACGGAGTCCCGAATGCCCTGGCTTGAACCCGTCACCTTGAGCGGTCCGCATGCGCGGCTCGAGCCGCTGTCGCAAGCCCATCGCGACGGGCTGACCGACGCCGTGAAGGACGGCGACTTGTGGAAGCTCTGGTACACGGCCGTGCCGCGCCCGGAGGACATGGCCAAGGAGATCGATCGCCGGCTCGGCCTGCAGGCAGCCGGTGCGATGCTGCCGTTCACGGTGTTTGATGCCGATGGAAAAGTCGCCGGCATGACCACCTACATGAACGTCGATGCGACGAACCGCCGCGTCGAGATCGGCTCGACCTGGTATGCCAAGCGCGTGCAGCGCAGCGCCGTCAATACGCAGTGCAAATTGCTGTTGCTTTCCCATGCCTTCGAACGGCTTGATTGCATCGCGGTTGAATTCCGCACCCACTTCTTCAACCATCAGAGCCGTCGCGGCATCGAGCGGCTCGGCGCCAAGCAGGACGGCATTCTGCGCAGCCACCAGATTGCGCCGAACGGCACGCTGCGCGACACTGTGGTCTACAGCATCATCGCCGCCGAATGGCCGACGGTGAGAGCTCACTTGAACTATCAGCTCAACGAAAAGGCGCGCTAGCGCCGCTTGTCAGGGTCAAATGGAAACGTTCGATTATGTGATCGTGGGCGCAGGCTCCGCGGGAAGCGTGCTCACCAACCGCCTGAGCGAGGATCCCGGCACAACCATCTGCGTGCTCGAGGCAGGTCCCCGCGACTGGCACCCCTACATCCATCTGCCGGCGGGGTTCATCAAGACGTTCCACATGAAGAGCGTCAACTGGGCCTACCAGCAGGAGGTGGGGCCCTACACCGGCGGGCGCAGCATCTACGCGCCGCGCGGCAAGACGCTCGGCGGCTCCTCCTCGATCAACGGTCACATCTACAACCGCGGCCAGCGGCAGGATTTCGACACCTGGGCGCAACTCGGCAATCGCGGCTGGAGCTATTCGGACGTCTTGCCCTATTTCAAGCGGATGGAGCGCCGGGTCGGCGAGGGCGACGATGCCTATCGCGGCCGCGACGGCAGTCTCACCGTCACGACGATGGAGTGGCGGGACCCGCTATGCGAGGCCTTCATGGCCGGCGCGATGAGCCTCGGCATTCCCCGCAATCCCGATTACAACGGCGCGATCCAGGAGGGCGTCTCCTACGCCCAGCGCACCATCAGGAACGGCCTGCGCGTCAGCGCCGCCACCGCATTTCTGCATCCGGCGCGAAAACGCCCCAACGTCGATGTCCGGACCCATGCGCACGCGACCAGCATCATCTTCGAGGGGAAGCGCGCGGTCGGCGTGCGCTATGTCAAGGGCGGCCGCGGCGGCACGCCCCTCGACGTCCGCGCCAGCAAGGAAGTGATCCTGTCCGGCGGCAGCTATAATTCGCCGCAACTGCTGCAATTGTCGGGGGTCGGCTCGCCCGAATTGCTGCAGTCGCACGGCATCGAGCTGCGCCACGCGCTGCCGGGCGTCGGCGAGGGTTTGCAGGACCATTACGCGCCGCGCTCGGTCGCGCGGGTCAAGAACATCAAGACCATCAACGAGCTCAGGCAGGGCTGGCACCTGTGGGTCGAGGCGCTGAAATGGGCGACCACACGGCGCGGGCTGCTGTCGCTGTCGCCGACCATGGTCTATTGCTTCTGGCATTCCGGCGAGACCACCGAGAGCTCCGATCTGCAGCTCACCTTCACCCCGGCGAGCTACAAGGAGGGCGTGCAGGGCCAGCTCGAAGATCAGCCCGGCATGACGGTCGCGTCCTGGCAGCAGCGCCCGGAGAGCCGCGGCTATGTCCGCATCCGCTCCGCCGATCCGTTCGAGCCGCCGATCATCCAGACCAACTATCTGACAGCGGAGCTTGATCGCCGCGTCGTCGTCGCCGGCATGAAGCTGGCGCGCCGGCTGCTCAGATCGTCGCCATTGTCGCCCTATTACGACTATGAGGATTTTCCCGGACCCGGCGTGCAGACCGACGAGGAGCTGCTGGCGGCCGCCACGCAGCGCGGCACCACCACGTTCCATCCCGGCTGCACCTGCCGGATGGGGCCCGCCGACTCGACCTGGGCCGTGGTCGACGACCAGCTGCGCGTGCATGGGCTGCAAGGCCTGCGCGTGATCGACGCCTCGATCATGCCGCGCATGATCTCGGCCAATCTCAACGCCTCCACCATGATGATCGCCGACAAGGCGAGCGACATGATCCGCGGCAAGAGCGCGCCGGAGGCGGCGAAGGTTCCGGAGCATGTGACGGCCTAGCGATACCTTGCGAACGTGTTGGGAGCGCCGCGTCTGATTTCCGAACCGTCGCTTTAATCCGTCCTTGCCGGCGATTTGATCCGATCCAGCAACGAACGGCAGTAGTCCGGCGTCAATTCCCGGTCGCCGTACAGGATGTGATAGATGATCGGCGCCACCACGTGGTCGGTCACCTCGTCGATATCGAAAGGCGCCTCGCCGCGGGCTTTTGCCCGGGCGACGATGGTGGCGAGATGATCCTGCGTGAAGCATGCGCACTGGACCGGGTAGGCGGTTTGCGACGGCGAGAACACATCCCTGATCAGCGCCCGTCCGACGGGAGATGACATCTCTTCCATGAATTGTTCGATGAAGGCCCGCAGGTCTGACGTTATGGCGCCGGTATCTTCGGGATCGGCGATCGGCCTCAGCCGCTCGACGGCGACATCGGCCAGCAGCGCCGAGAGGTCGCCCCAGCGCCGGTAGATCGTCGACGGCGTCACCCCGGCCTCGGCCGCGATCTGAGGCACCGTGAGATCATCGCGGTCGGTCGTGGCGCTGAGACGCCGCACCGCCTCATGCACCGCGCATTGGATGCGGGCACTCCGTCCCCCGACCCGCACCCTTTCCTTGACAGTCACGGTCACGCTCCTTGCAACCTTGCCATGCCCAAATGCAGGTCCGCCTTAACGCAAATAATTTGCTTTAGGGTTGATCTTCGGCTTCTATTCCTAACGCAATATATTAGCTTTAGGATCCGTCATGCAAGCCTGCCCTGCTAATTCTGAACTCGGGCCAGCCTCCAGCGACGTGCTCGGCGGTGACCTCGGGAGCCGGAGCCGTTCGCTGTCTACGGGCGCCATGACGCTGTTCAGCTTCGCCGGCGCGATGCTGATCGCGGCGAGCAGCAGCGCGGTGACGCCGCTTTACCGGCTTTATCAGGCGTCGATGCATTTGACGCCGTTCTGGATCACGATCGTGTTTGCGGTCTATGTCGCGAGCCTGCTGGCGGCGCTGCTGACGGTCGGCCGATTGTCCGATTATGTTGGCCGCCGGCCGGTGATCCTGGCGGCGCTGCTGCTGAATGCCGCGGCGATGATCCTGTTCGCGGAGGCCCGGGACGTCTGGCAATTGATCCTGGCGCGCGCCGTTCAGGGACTTTGCGTCGGCGTCGGCACCACCGCGCTGGGGGCTGCGATTCTCGATACCAACCGCGTGCGCGGTCCTCTGCTCAACAGTGTCACCACGTTTCTGGGCATGACGGTCGGCGCGCTCGGAGCCGCCGCCTTGATTGCTTTCGCGCCCGATCCGCTGCACAGCGTCTACCAGGTTCTCTTGAGTTTGACGGCGCTGATGATCGCGCTGCTCTGGGCGATGCCCGAAAGCAGCGGACGAAAGTCGGGAGCCATGGCCTCGCTTCGCCCGCATTTCGGCGTGCCGGCACAGTCGAGATCAGTCCTGATCAGGCTCACGCCGGCCAACATGGCGGCCTGGGCGCTCGGCGGCTTCTACCTTTCGCTGATGCCGACCGTGCTGGCAACGGCGATGGGCGTCGGCTCGCCTTGGATCGGAGGTGTCGTCGTTTCAGCGCTGATGTTGACGGCGGCGCTCACGGTGGCGGCGTTGCGGGATTGGCCGGCGCGACGTCTGGTCCTGGCAGGCACCGGCACGTTGGCGTTGGGTGTCGCTGTCTCCCTGTGGGGGATCGGGCAGCATCAGGTCGCCGCGCTGCTGGGGGGGAGCGCGATCGCCGGAGCGGGATTCGGATCGACCTTCTCCGGAACGCTGCGCGCGTTGCTGCCCACGGCCGGTCCCCACGAACGCGCCGGCCTGTTGTCCGCCTACTATCTGCAATCCTATCTGGCGTTCAGCCTGCCGGCCGTCGCGGCCGGCATTTCGGTGCCGCTGATCGGATTGTCAACCGTCGCCTATCTCTACGGCAGTGTCATCGTCCTGCTTGCGGTGATCTCGTTGGTGGCTTCGCTCCGGACCAATCGTTGAGACGGTCCACTGAGCGCCGCCGCGCGCGTGCCGCCCGATGACCCGAATCGGACGACAATGCCTTGAGTGACCAGAACATTGAACGTGGTACTGGAGAAAGCAGCAAACTATTGCGCCGCAGGGCTTGCTTCGAGAAACCCAGCCAGCGCGTTGGTAACGGTCGCGCCGAAGTCTGCAACCTTGGAGACGTCGCGAGGAAAAGGGCGACCAAAGAACGTTGCCTCGTAACAAAGACGGGGAACAAAGGACTTCCCGACTTTTAGGTTTCCTCCGTCAGCGCGCAGCCCGTGATCGCACAAACAGACGACACCAATGCCACGAGAATTTGTTTGTCTGCCAGACTGGGGAAGATCGGAAAATCTGCAGCATCGCCGAAGGGTCCCGCATGCATCGACCCTGACGACGTTCAGGTGACGACCAGTGCCGGCCCAATCCTTCGCAATGACGACGGGTGAATGCGAATCGCCTGCCAGCCGTTCGGTCACACTTCCCGTCGGCTCAAAAACGCCAGCCGCTCGAACAGATGCACGTCCTGTTCGTTCTTCAGCAGCGCGCCGTGCAGCGGCGGGATCAGCTTGCGCGGGTCGCGTTCCCTGAGCATTTCCGGCGTGATGTCCTCGTTGAGCAGGAGCTTCAGCCAATCCAGAAGCTCCGAGGTCGAGGGCTTCTTCTTCAGGCCCGGCACTTCGCGGACCTCGAAGAAGATCCGCAGCGCTTCTTCCACCAGCCGCTTCTTGATATCTGGAAAATGCACGTCGACGATCCGATTCATGGTGTCGACGTCGGGGAACTTGATGTAGTGGAAGAAGCAGCGGCGCAGGAACGCGTCCGGCAATTCCTTCTCGTTGTTGGAGGTGATCATCACGATCGGACGCAGCTTGGCCTTGATGGTCTCGCCGGTCTCGTAGACGAAGAATTCCATGCGATCGAGTTCGAGCAGGAGGTCGTTGGGAAACTCGATGTCGGCCTTGTCGATCTCGTCGATCAGCAGCACCGGCCGCTGCTCGGCGGTGAAGGCCTCCCACAATTTGCCGCGCTTGATGTAGTTGGCGATATCGGACACCTTGGAATCGCCGAGTTGGCTGTCGCGCAGCCGCGATACCGCGTCATATTCGTAGAGGCCCTGCTGCGCCTTGGTGGTCGACTTGATGTGCCAGGTCAGGAGCGGCGCGCCGATCGCCTTCGCCACCTCCTCGGCCAGCACGGTCTTGCCGGTACCCGGCTCGCCCTTTACCAAAAGCGGGCGTTCGAGCACGATCGAGGCGTTGACGGCGACCTTGAGGTCATCGGTGGCGACGTAATCCTTGGTACCGGTAAATTTCATCTTTGGTCCGTGCCTTATGGTCTATTCCTGCCGCGCGCAGCACGCGCATCGTGCCGGTTTGGGGCGATTGTGGTCGTCCCAACAGCGGATTTGGCTGATGTTACGGGGGATAAAGCCTGCTCGGGATCGGATAGTAATTGAAAAACCGGGGAGGTCTAGGCCTTCCGGACCCCGGTCAGGACGCTGGTCAGAACCTTGGGGGCCCTTGACGCAGTGGGCCGGGCGGGCGATCTAAAGTACCATGTTTCTGCAGTTCTTCACTTCGCTCCGCGATGCGCAGGTCCCCGTGACCCTGCGCGAATATCTGACGCTGATGGAAGCGCTCGACGCCGACCTCGCCGAGCAGACGGTGGAGAATTTCTACTATCTCGCGCGCGCGGCCTTGGTGAAGGACGAGCGCAATCTCGACAAGTTCGATCGGGTGTTCGGCACCGTATTCAAGGGGCTTGAGAGCCTGCTCGACGCCATGGAGAAGGCGGACATTCCGGCCGAATGGCTGAAGAAGCTGGCCGAGAAATACCTCACCGAGGACGAGAAGAAGCAGATCGAGGCGATGGGCTGGGACAAGCTCATGGAGACGCTTCGCAAGCGGCTCGAGGAGCAGAAGGGCCGGCACCAGGGCGGCAACAAATGGATAGGCACTGCGGGCACTTCCCCGTTCGGCGCCCACGGCTATAATCCCGAAGGCGTCCGCATCGGCCAGTACAAGAACCGCAATTTCCGCGCCGTGAAGGTCTGGGATCGCCGCGAGTTCAGGGATCTCGACGGCAATGTCGAGCTTGGCATCCGCAACATCAAGATCGCGCTGCGGAGGCTGCGCAAGTTCGCCCGCACCGGCGCTCCCGATGAACTCGATCTCGACACCACGATCAAGGAGACCGCCAACCACGGCTATCTCGACGTGCACATGCGTCCCGAGCGGCGCAACGCGGTCAAGGTCCTGGTGTTCTTCGACATTGGCGGCTCGATGGATTCCCATGTCGAGCAGGTCGAGGAATTGTTCTCGGCGGCGAAGAGTGAATTCAAGCACATGGAATATTTCTATTTCCACAACTGCCTCTATGAGGGCGTCTGGAAGCAGAACCGCCGCCGCTTCACCGACCGCACGCCGACCTGGGACGTGCTGCACAAATATCCGCATGACTACAAGGTCGTATTCGTCGGCGACGCCTCGATGTCGCCTTACGAGGTCATGGTGCCCGGCGGCTCGGTCGAGCATGTCAACGAGGAGGCCGGCTCGGTCTGGCTCGATCGCATCATCCGCACCTATCCGCATGCGGTGTGGCTCAATCCGGTGGCGCAGAAACACTGGGACTATTCGGAATCGACCACGATCATCCGTCGCATTTTCGCGGATCGCATGTATCCGATCACGATCGAAGGTCTGGAAGGTGCGATGAAGGAACTGGTGCGATAGTCGATCGTCATTCCGGGGCGATGCGAAGCATCGAACCCGGAATCTCGAGATCCCCGATGCGCAATTGCGCATCTGAGGTTCGCGCTGGGCGAGCCCCGGAATGACGCCACGAGGAGGAAACAACAAAATGCCCCAAACCATTCACCGCGGCATCAAATCGCTGATCGATGAAGCCAATGCCGAGATCGAAACCCTGAGCGCGGCGGACGCGATCAGGGCGGCCGAAAGCAGCGACGTCATCATCGTCGATATCCGTGATCCCAGGGAGATCGAGCGCGACGGCAAGATCCCCGGCGCGTTCTCCTGCACGCGCGGCATGCTGGAGTTCTGGATCGATCCGTCGAGCCCCTATGCCAAGCCGATCTTCCAGCAGGACAAGAAATTCATCTTCCATTGCGCCGGCGGCATGCGCTCGGCTCTCGCCGCCAAAACTGCGCAGGACATGGGGCTGAAACCGGTCGCCCATATCGGCGGCGGTTTCGCCGCCTGGCGCGACGCGGGCGGACCGGTTGAAAAGCGGGAGCCCAAGAAGGATTGAACCTGCGGCACACATGGACTTGATCCCACGTGTCCATCGTTTCGAAGAAGCCGGATTGCCGGGCATGGGCGAGCGGAAGCGGCGCGGTCCTTTGGACGGCCTCGTGCTGCAATGACGATCAACTGAAAGGCCGGAGACTGCATCCATGACAACCACCGACGATCCGCTGGTCACGACCGACTGGCTCGCCGCCCACCTCGATGATCCCAGGGTCAAGATCATCGACGCCTCCTACAAGATGCCCGGCGTGCTGCCGCTGCCGGAGGACGACCATCTCGCCGGCCACATTCCAGGCTCCGTGTTTTTCAACGTCAACGCCATCGCCGATCCGAACGATCCGCGGCCGCATATGTATCCGAGTGCGGAAGCCTTCGCGCGCGAGGTGTCGGCGCTTGGCATCTCCTCAGGCGATACCGTCGTGGCCTATGATGCCGGCGGCTGGGTCGCGGCTCCCCGGGCGTGGTGGATGTTCCTGTCGTTCGGCCATCGCGGCGTGAAGGTGCTCGACGGCGGCCTGAAGAAGTGGCGCGCGGAGGGCCGTCCGGTCGAGGCCGGCAAGGTGGCGCCGAAGCCGGGACAGTTTCAGGCGCAGCTTGATCCCGCTTATCTGCGCAGCAAGGCACAATTGCTCGACAATCTGACCACTCACAGGGAGCAGGTGGTCGACGCGCGACCGCGGCCGCGCTTCGAGGGCAGTGTCGCCGAGCCGTGGCCGGGCCGCCGCCCCGGGCACATTCCGTTCAGCCGCAATGTGCCTTATGCCGATCTGTTCGATGCTGCGACCGGCGCGATGAAGCCGCTCGATGAGTTGCGCCAGGCGTTCTCAGGCGCCGGGGTCGACATGACGAAACCGATCGTGACGAGCTGCGGATCTGGCGTCTCTGCGCTGGTGCTGACGCTGGCGCTCTATCGGCTGGGCGTGCGCGGCAGCGCGCTCTATGATGGCTCCTGGGCCGAATGGGGATTGCCCGATGGACCGCCGCTCGCGACCGGTCCGGCCTGATCCGTTCCCGCCTGGTCTGTTGGTCCGCAGGCTCAGGGCGTTCGCGCCGGCGTGACGTTGAGCTGCTGTGCGAAGGGATTGGCCTGCTGTTGCGCTGCGGCCTGCTGGGCCGCCGCGCGCCGCGCCAGCGC
>NZ_JBAURI010000325.1:0-5904 GCF_049581145.1 Bradyrhizobium sp. | reverse complement strand
CGAATTGACCATCGACAAGACCATTCGCCATGTCGAGATGCTGCGCGATGTCCGCCGCCGCCAGATCGAGGCCGAGCGGGCGCACGCCGCGCTGTCGCGCTATTTCTCTCCGCAGATCGCAGGCAGGCTTGCCTGCGGCGAAGACGACGGCATGGCAGTGCAGTGGCGCGAGGTGGCAACCATCTTCACCGACATTACCGGCTTCACATCGCTGGTCGAAACCACGACGCCCGAGGTGCTCGGCGAATTGCTCAACGAATATGTGGGCGGCATGACGGATACGGTGTTTGCCCACCAGGGGACGGTCGCAAAGATCATCGGCGACGCCATCCAGGTCCTGTTCAATGCGCCGGAGGACCAGCCGGATTTTGCCACGCGCGCGGTCGCCTGCGCGCATGAACTGGACGGCTGGGCGCAGGCCTTTCGCGAACGCTGGCAATCGCGTGATGTGGCGTTCGGTCTGACCCGGATCGGCGTTCACGCCGGTCCCGCGCTGGTCGGCAATTTCGGCGGCGGTCGGTTCTTCGACTACACCGCCTATGGCGACACCATCAACACCGCCGCACGTCTCGAAGCCGCCAATAAGTTTCTGGGCACGCGGATTTGCGTCAGCGCCGCGGTCGCGCAAGCGGCAGCGAATTTCAGCGGCCGTCCGGTCGGCGATCTCATGCTGCGTGGACGCAGCGAGCCGCTGCGCGCGTTCGAGCCGCTGCAGCCAGGGGCCTTCGAGGCGCCGGCGGTGGCGCAATATGCGGAAGCCTTTGCCAAACTGGAGGCGGGCGATCCGGCGGCGATGCCAGCCTTTGCGGCGCTGGTCGGGCGCTATGCGGACGATCCGCTCGCCGGCTTTCATCTCAGGCGATTGTTGAACGGCGCCAAGGGCGTCCGCATGCAGCTGGAATGAACGACAGGACATCGACATGACACACGACTTTGCCGCCGGCAATTACCGGTTCATCCCGGCCGTGTTCCAGTATTCCAGCGGCGCCGCCGCGGCGTCAGGCTACGAGATCGAGCGCGTGCGGTTCGACCGGCTCGTGCCCTTGGCCGAGGGATTTGCGCAGGTCGCAGCCTACATCCAGGCCGCCGGCCGGCCGCTGACTGCGTTCTGCGCCTGCGAGCTGCGCTCGCCGGCCGCGTTCACCGAAGACGGGTTCCTGAAGTTCAATCAGCACTACGTCAAGACGCTTGCGCAGTGGGGGATTTTCGACGGCACCACCAATCCGGTGGCGCGCAGCAATGTCTGCCCGGAGATCGATCCGCCCGCCGAACCGTCGTTCTACGCCTTCTCCTTCACGCGTCCGGCACAAGGAATCGGAAATGGCGCGGCGCCGAGCTTCGTGATCGCCGGCGGCGCCGAGGCGCGGGGCGGCGCCGGCAGCTATCCCGAGCGCATCGTGCGCTACCGAGATCTCTCCCCGGAGGGCCTGCAGGAAAAGGTCCGTTTCACCACGCGCGAAATGGAACGGCGGATGGAGCTGTTCGGCTTTGGCTGGAACGACACCACCGCAGCCCAGGCCTACAGCATTCGCGACTTTCATCCGGTGGTCGCCGACGAGCTGGTGCGCCGCGGCGCCCTGCGTTCCGGCCTGACCTGGCACTTTGCCCGACCGCCAGTGATCGACCTCGAATACGAGATGGATTGTCGGCGGGTGCTGCGTGAGGTCGTAATTTAGGAATATCCATGCGATGGAATGGATTGTGTTTCCGTCATTGCCAGACGCGCAGCGGCCAGGCGATCCATGTTTCCCCTTGCGGCGCGGTGGATTGCTCTGCTGCGCTCGCAATGACGCTTTCGTCGACCGCGCGCTCCGCCCAACTGACTATCGCGCCCTTGGGTCGAGCGCGTCGCGGAGGCCGTCGCCGACCAGGTTGAGCGACAGCACCACGAGGAAGATCGCGAGCCCGGGCCAGATCGCCATCCAGGGCGCGTTGGTGAGGAAGCGTTGCGCGGCGTTCAGCATGCTGCCCCAGGATGGCGCCGGCGGCTGTTGTCCGAGCCCCAGGAACGACAGCGCAGCTTCGGCGATGATCGCGGCTGCGGTTGACAGCGTCGCCTGCACCAGCAGCGCGGGCATGATGTTGGGCAGGATGTGGAACAGCGCGATCCGCCAGCGCGGATTGCCGATTGCGCGCGCGGCCTCGACATAGTCCTCGACCTTGACGCTCATGACCTGGCCGCGGGTCAGCCGGATGAAGACAGGCGTCGCCGAAATACCGATCGCAATCATGGCATTGCCGAGGCTCGGGCCGAGAAAGGCGGCCAGCGCAATGGCCAGGATCAGGAACGGGCAGGCCAGCATGGCGTCGGTGATGCGGCTGATCAGCGCGTCGGCCAAGCCGCCCTGATAGCCGGAGACGAGCCCGAGCGGCACGCCGACCGAGAGCGCGATTCCGACCGAGATCGCGCCGGCCAGCAGCGACGCGCGGGCGCCATAGACGACGCGGGTCAGGATATCGCGGCCGAGATCGTCGGTGCCGAACCAATGCAGCGCCGAGGGCGGCTTGCGCACCAGGGTCCAGCTGGTCGCGATCGGGTCATAGGGCGTGACGAGCGGCGCGAACAGCGCCAGCAGGATGAAGGTCGCGATCACGATGAGGCCCAAGACCGCGCCCTTGCGCTTGAACAGCCGGCGCAGAGCGCGCCGCGCCGGGCTTTCGAGGTCGTGCTGCGCGGGCGCAAGAGGGATGGCGGGGAGAGCGGCGTCGGTCATGCGGCTCTAGGCCCGAAGGCGCGGGTTGACGAGGATGTAGGCGATGTCGGCGACCAGGTTCAGCGTGATGTAGATCGTCGCGGTCACCAGCACGACGCCCTGCACCACGGCATAGTCGCGGTTGAACACGGCATCGACGATCAGCTTGCCGAAGCCCGGTATCGAGAAAATCTGCTCGGTCAAGACCGCGCCGGACAGCAATGTGCCGAGCTCGAGCGCGCCCAGCGTGATGACAGGCGTCAGCGCATTGCGCAGGGCGTGCTTGAGGATCACCGCACGCTCGGACAAGCCCTTGGCGCGAGCGGTTCGGACGTAGTCGCTTTCCAGCACCTGCAACATGGCGCTGCGGGTGTGCCGCATCAGGATCGCGGCGATCGCGTTGCCGAGCACGAAGGCGGGAAGGATGGTGGAGGCAAGGCTCGCGCGCCAATTTTCCGACAGCGGCACATAGCCGGAGGCGGGCAGCCAGTTCAGCTTGATCGAAAACAGGAAGATCAGCATGATGCCGAGCCAGAAGTTTGGCGTCGAGATGCCCCACAGCGCGAATAGATTGGCGGCATAATCCCAGGCGGTGCCCTTCTTCACGGCCGAGACGATGCCGGCGGGAATGCCGATCAGAAACGCGATCACGATCGCCATCAGGCCGAGCTGCAGCGTCACCGGCAGCTTCTGTTCGATCAGGTCGAGCACCGGTACCTTGATGCGCAGGGACTCGCCGAAATCGCCGGACAGGACGCCCTTGACCCAATAGGCATATTGCACCGGGATCGGCCGATCGAGCCTGTATTGCTTGCGGATCTGCTCGATCGCAGCGGGGTCGCGCTCCTCGCCGGCCATGACCAGAGCGGGATCGCCGGGCAGCAAATGCTGCAGCGAGAAGATCAGGATCGACACGAAGAACAGCGTCGGAATCAGCTGCACGATGCGGCGCGCGAGGAAATTCAGCATATGCTACTTCAATTTCAACCCGACCACGCGCACCAGCCCGTCGGGCATCTGCGTGTAGCCTTCGAGCTTCCTGGTGTGAGCGATCAGAAGCTTGCGGTGATAGAGATAGATGATCGGCTCGTCGTTGAGCACGATCCTGGTCAGCTTTTCATAGACCGCCTTGCGCGCAACGGGATCGGCGGTGAGGCGCGCGTCTTCCATCAGCTTGTCGGCTTCCGGATTGGAATAGCCGCCATCGTTCTGCGGGGCGCCGCTGTGCAGGAAGATGTAGGAATTGCCGTCGGGATCGATCCGGCCGCTCCAGTTGATCTCGAAGATCTGGAAATTGCCGGCCTGGGCGTCCTTGAACGAGGTCGCGAACTCGATGACGCGGATTTTCAGATCAAAACCCGCTTCCGCAGCCATCGACTGAATGACCTGGGCTACGGCTTCGTTCTCCGGGCCCTTCGGGACCATCATGTCCACTGTCACGGGCAGCGCGACACCGGCCTCCTTCAGAAGCGCCTTGGCCTTCTCGACATTGCGCGGACGGACCGGAAACGCCGTCTGGTAATAGGGATGCTGCGGGCTGACCCATTGGTTTCCCGGCGTGAATTCGCCGTTGAAAACCACCTGGTTGAGGGCTTCGCGATCGATCGAGAGGTCGAGCGCCTGGCGCACCTTGGCCGACTGGCTCAACGCGCCCTTGCTCTTGTCGTTGTTGATGTTGATGGTGAGGCCGAGATAGCCGAGCTCCGGCGCGGTCGCGAGCACGAGGTTCGGGTCGGAGCGGACGTCCTTGATGTCGGTCGCGAGCACGCGCTCGATCAGGTCGAGCCCGCCCGACTTCAGATTGGCGAGCCGTACGGTGGGATCGACGATCGGCAGGAAAACGATCTTGTCGATGAACACGTTGTCCTTGTTCCAGTAGTCGGCGAACTTCTCGAACACCATACGGTCCTGCTGCACGCGCTCGACGAATTTGTAGGGGCCGGCGCAGACCGGATGCAGCCCGAACTTGTCGCCTTCCTGTTTCGCCGCCTTGGGCGACACCATCATGCCGGAGCGGTCGGTGAGCTGTGCGATCAAGGGCGCGTAGGGCGTCTTGAGCACCAGCCTGATGGTCAGGGGATCGACCACCTCGACATGGTCGACATTGGCGAGCTCAGACTTGCGGAACGAGCCTGGAAAATTCATGTGCCGCTCGATCGAGAATTTCGCGGCCTCGGCATCGAGCGGTTCGCCGTCCTGGAATTTCACCCCAGGCCGGAGCTTGATCGTCATCGCCTTGCCGTCGGCCGATGTCTCGTAGGACAGTGCGAGCTGCGGAACGACGTTGAGCTTCTCGTCGATGTCGAACAGCTTGTCGCAGAAGGCGGAGAAGACGATACGCCCGACATAGGTGCGGGACAGCGAGGGATCCAGGATATCGGGATCTTCGGCGAGGCCGATCCGCAGCGTGGTCTGGGCGAGCGCTGCTGCCTCGAAACACAGCAGCAGGGCCGCCGTCGTCACCACCAAACGCACCATCTTCATCACAGATCGTCCCTTGCTCGCTGGTCAAACCGCCGCTGGTTTTGTCTCGTCGATACCAACCCCGGACCGCCCCATTGCTTCCTCCGGCCGGCTGAACGCCGCGACCAGTTTCTCCAGCGTCGGCGAAAATCCGCCACCAGCGGCAATGATGGCGTCGGTCGGCGGCAGCTCGGCACTCCGATGACAGGCGGTGGCGTGGCCCGAGGCGTCGGCATGCAATTGCGGGGCCTCGATGCGGCAGCGGTCGATCACAAAGGGGCAGCGCGGATGGAAGCGGCAGCCCGTGGGCGGGTTGAGCGCGCTCGGCATCTCCCCCTGCAACAGCATGCGGCTGCGTTTTGCCTGCGGCCTGGGCACCGGGATCGCCGACAGCAGCGCGCGGCTATAGGGATGACGGGGCGAGGCGAACAACGCCTGCGTCTCCGCGGTCTCGACGATGCCGCCGAGATTCATCACGGCTGTGCGGTCGGCGATGTGCTTGACCACCGCAAGATCGTGCGAGACGAAGACATAGGACAGCCCCAGCCGGGCCTGCAGGTCGCGCAGCAGATTGAGGATCTGCGAGCGGATCGAGACGTCGAGCGCCGACACCGGCTCGTCGCAGATGATGAGCTTCGGCTCGACCGCGAGCGCGCGCGCGATCGCGATGCGCTGCCGCTGGCCGCCGGAGAATTCGTGCGGGTAGCGACGTGCGAAGCGCGGCTCGAGGCCCACCAGCCGCAGCAAT
>NZ_JBAURI010000324.1:0-9190 GCF_049581145.1 Bradyrhizobium sp. | reverse complement strand
CCCACAACATGCTGGCGGATCCCATGCTGGTCGCGACCGGCCTGCAGATCGCGCGCGCCATCGGCATCAAGCGGATGATCCCGATTCTTGCGGTGGGGGGATTGGCGCTGGGGTTCTTGGCGACCCGCGGACAACAGGCCGACCAGCAGGCACCGGCTGAATGAAAAACTTGATAGTCCAGCGGACTGACGGATGGCCGCTTACAAAGCGGAGCGACCTGCTGCGATCTTTGCAATGACCGGCCTGCGCTCAGGTGAGGCAACGTCCCGGCTGCAGCCGCTTGGCGATCTCGGTCAGGACGCTGACCACGGGCTCGCAGGCGACCGTCCGCTGCGCGTTCGGCCGAGTGGAGATCAGCGACGCCGGCGCAGACGTGGCGCCCGAGTGCGGCCCGGACCTACCGTCAGCCAGGGGAATGCGGACCACGACGGAGGTGTCGGCAACGCGGTCGAGATGAATGGAGATGGTCCGGGTCGGCACCTGGGCCCGTGCCAGGGGCCCGGCACGGTCGGCCTTGGCGGCGCGATTGACCTGATCGAGGGTAGCCGCCGGAACAACCGGCGCAGCGGAGAAGGCCCGCAGGCCGCTCGTGAACTCCTGGGTGAGATCGTGACCGAAGGCAAACTGCACCGCACCCAGGGTCGCCGAAAGCGCGATGGCGCCAAATATTCCGGTACGCAGGTGTGACATGACTGAAGATCCCTCGCCCCATGGCGATCAACTGATCAACGTTAGTCGCGGCAGGCGGGTTCTTGGACCGGTCATCACTTAACCGTGTTCAAAAAAAATTTGCTGTACCGGAACGACCGCGGGCGCCGGGAGTCTTTTAGGCAGCCGGTTATTCCCCCCTGCCCCATTGACCGGCGACGCAGGGCGCGGCTGAGGTGATGCCAGCCGCGTCCTGCATTTCTTTGAACGGACATCGGTCGCTGTGAATCGCAGCGGGCTCAAACGACATCCGCTTCGAACCGGGCCGGCCAACGCGAATTTTCCAGACAGGGCGCGGAGAACAAAGCGGTGGTTCTGGCGCCGTTAAATGTGCGCGTCGCCACGATAATCCAGAACACCGTCAAGCAGATCGTCAGGAGCCCGGCCGTGACGGAGAAAAGCGCGAGCCCGGTTGCCCGGTGCAGCGCGAGCGTAGCCAGCGTGTAGACAGCGAGCGGGAACGTGAAACCCCACCAACCGAGGTTGAACGGCAGCCCCTCGCGCAGGTAGCGCACTGTCTTCAGGATGGCGAGCGCGAGCCACCATGCGCCGTAGCCCCAAAACACAATGCCGCCAATGACGCCAAGGCCGAAAGCTACGTCGCCAATGCCGGCGTGACCGTTGGCGGCGAAGACGGCAGGCGCGTCGCCGCCGAGCACCAGTAGTCCCAGCGCGCCAGTGCCAATCGGCCCGAGCGCCAGCCAAGCGGAGACGCCCATATCGCGCTCCGGCAGCTTGTGCAGCACCAGCCGCAGGATGAGCAGCACCAGCATGGTCATGGCGAGCGGCACCGAGAAGGCCCACAGCACATAGCCAAGCACGAGAACGAGGAGCGCTTCCGACGTTGCCAGATGCGGTGCGAGCAGGCCGGCGCTTGCGGCCGCGACCTCACAGGCGACGATGGGTAGCAGCCAGACCGCCGTCAACTTCTCCATGCTGTGCTCCTGGCGCGTGAACATGAAGTAGGGAATGGCGACACCGCAGGCGACCGACATTGTGGCGTCGAGCCACCACAGCCCGTGGGCAATGCCGATAGCCTGTTCGCCTATCAGGTGGACACCAAAGGCCAGGAAGCCATTGACGATGGTTGCCAGTCCCATCGGGATCGTACCGAAAAACATCGACATCACGGGATGCTGGAAAATCCGCCTCGCTTCATCGAAAAACAAGATCCAGCGCGTCGCGTAGAGCAGACCAAAGAGCGCGAAGAGCCCGATGTTCAATAGCCAGAGGCTGACCGCCACCGCATGCAGACCGACGACAGCGAGCGGGAGTTGATCAAGGACGAGCGCCAGTGCGCCGGTTCCCATGGTGGCGGCAAACCAATTAGGCGTAAAATTGCGCACGATCTCGGCTAGCGGCTTGACGCTGCTGTGCATCGCCAACTGTCTGTGAATATAGGTCATGTCGGCCGCCTTGATTTGAGTGCTGTCTATCGTTCATGCGCCAGCGGCCTGCGACCGCAGGCAAATACTTAGGGAATTGCTGATTGTTCGTCTACGAGCTCGGCGCAAGTTCGATCAATCATCTTCCTCGCAAAGTCGTCGATTGGCAGCCTATCGATGCGCTGGTACTTGCCGTCTGCACAAGTGACGGGCACACCGCATATGATCCGCTCCGGAATGTCATAGCTTCCATCGGAAGCGACGCCCATTGAAACCCACCGGCCATTCGTGCCGGCGATCCAGTCGCGCATGTGATCGATCGCCGCATTCGCTGCTGAAGCTGCGGAGGACGCACCGCGTGATTCGATAATGGCGCTTCCCCGCTGCGCCACCCTTGGAATGAGAGTCTCCCTGTACCAGGCTTCGTCCCCAATGAGATCGGGAAGACCGCGGCCATTCGCCGTCGCGAACCGCCAGTCAGCAAACATGGTAGGAGAGTGATTGCCCCAAACGATAACACGCGCAATCTCGCTGACCGGGACACCAGCTTTGCTGGCCAGTTGGGAAACGGCACGGTTGTGATCGAGGCGAATCATCGAAGTGATGTTCTCGACCGGGAAACTGGGCGCGTTTGCGGCGAGAATTGCTGCGTTGGCATTTGCGGGATTGCCGACCACGAGGACGTGGGCAGCGCGGCTGGCGGCCTGATCAAGTGCCCGGCCCTGAGTTCGAAAAATCTCCGCATTCGCGGCCAATAGATCGCGCCGTTCCATTCCCTTGGAGCGCGGCCGCGAACCAACCAGAAAAGCCGCATCGGCGTCCTTGAATGCGAGCGCCGGATCATCGGTGATATGAACATCGGCGAGCAGAGGAAAAGCACAGTCTTCCAGCTCCATTACCACGCCTCGTACCGCCGCCTGTGCCTGAGGGAGATCCAGCAATTGGAGGATGATGGACTGCTCTCGGCCGAAAAGATCTCCGTTGGCGAGACGGAATAGGAGCGAGTAGCAGATTTGACCAGCAGTGCCGGTCACGGTGATCCTTTTTGCCGGGAGTGACACGAAGGCCTCCTTCCAACGTTGGCATCGACCATCAAGTTGTTTGGATAGCGAAATACAATCCAAATACCAGATCAGTTTGATCGACCGAAGCCGTTGACCGCGGCATCGGGATCATTCCCCGCGCCGACGCTGTTCCTTAGGCTCGCGAAAGCAGGCTACCGGCTCTCGAATAATCGTTCCAATATATGTTCTTCATAGGTATGATCTATTATCTAGAACGGATAAGGCAACATGACGCTGGAACAGCTTCGTATTTTCGTCGCGGTGGCCGAGCGTCAGCACGTGACTCAGGCCGCGCAGGCGCTCAATCTGGCACAATCAGCGGCCAGCCATGCCATCGCCTCGTTGGAGGCGCGTCATGATACTAGGCTATTCGATCGCATCGGCCGTCGCATCGAACTGACCGAGGCTGGCCAGGCGCTTCTGACCGAAGCGCGGACAATCCTTGCGCAGGTCGAGCACGCTGAACTCGCGCTAAGCGAATTCGGCAATCTCGAGCGCGGGACTCTGACGGTTCAAGCCAGCCAGACGATAGCGAGCTACTGGCTGCCGCGTCATCTCGTTGCATTCCGGCGGACCCATCCGCGGATCGACATCCGACTTGCGATCGGCAACACGGCGCAGGTGGCCGAGGCGATCGAGACCGGAATTGCAGAACTCGGTTTCGTGGAAGGGGCCGTGAAGGGCAGACAGCTCGTCAGCGCTCCCATCGCGAGAGATCAGCTCGTCCTCGTGGTCGGTCCCGAGCATGCCTGGGCCAAGCGCCTCACCCCTCCGAAGGCGCGCGACCTCCTCGAGGGCGAGTGGGTGCTCCGCGAGCCCGGATCGGGGACACGATCGGTTTTCGAACAGGCTTTGGCACAGATCGGCATCGAGGCCGCCCGTCTCAAAATCGCGATGGAGCTACCTTCGAATGAAGCGGTGCGAGCGGCGGTCGAAGCGGGATTGGGCGCCACGGCGATCTCGGCATCGGTCGCAGCGCCGAGCATCGAAAACAGTCTGCTGCACCACGTTCCGTTCCGTCTGCCGCAACGGGAATTTCACGTCCTACGCCACAGTCAACGTTATCGGAGCCGCGTCGCCGAAGCTCTACTCACCACTTTTGGGCCGCCGACGAAATCACAGCCCCGTCTTCCTCGACGGTCGCAACGGAAATGACCAAACCAACAACCGAATTTATCAGAACTTCCAATTCAATCATTCCCGAACCGCGGCAAAAAAAACCGGCGCGCCTGTTTCAGGCGCACCGGAAGTCGACTCGAACGCAACTGACGCCTCCCCCCTTCAGGAGGCTGCCGCCTTGGGCGCGCGATTGCGCGAATTGCGCTGGAAGAACAGCGCCTGGCTTGCGACCGCCGAAACCATCGCGGGCTGGAACGGTTTCGAGATCAGGAAGGCCGGCTCTGGGCGCTCGCCGGTAAGGAAGCGCTCGGGATAGGCCGTGATGAACACCACCGGTACCTCGAAGGTCCGAAGCAGCTCGTTGACCGCGTCGAGGCCGGACGAGCCGTCGGCGAGCTGGATGTCGGCCAGGATCAGGCCGGGCTTCTTGTTCTTGGCCAGCGCTACCGCGTCGGAATGGGTGCGGGCCACTCCGATGACGTTGTGACCAAGATTACGCACCAGGCTTTCCAGATCCATCGCGATGAAGGTCTCGTCCTCAATGATCAGCACGTCGGTCGCGATCTCGGCGGCCATTTCGCGGCCGGCAGCATCGGCCAGCCGGCGGGTCTCGGCGACGTCGGTGCCGAGAATGTAGGCCACCTCCTCCTCCGGAAAGCCTTCCAGCGACAACAGCAGGAACGCCTGTCGCGGTAGCGGAGTAATGTTGGAGAGCCGCCGCTCCGGCGGCATCGGCAGGGTCGCGACCTCGGCATCGTCATTCAGCGATACCGAGTTCCAGATCCGGGTGAACAGCCGGAACAGGCCGGCCCGAGGGCCATGCTGCTCCTCGAGCAGCGAGGGATCCTGCAGCAGGGCCTCGAGCATGGCCCCGACATAGGCATCGCCGGAGGTCTGGCTTCCCGTCAGGGCGCGGGCATAGCGGCGCAGCAACGGTAAATGTTCAGCAACAAGCTGTGATCGGGACATCCCCACTCCATCGATATTTATGGGCCGCACGATCCAGGGGTGGCCCGGGTTCCCCTCATCCGCAGATTACGCCCGAGCACGCGAAAAGTTCCAAGGGCGTTGGAACTTTCGGGCCGGGATCGCATTAGCTTTTCTACGGAAGGCCCCACACTGAGAAATTCTCGAAGCTGCAGGGACTTAACTCCCGGGGAAACGTGGAACAGGTCATGAAGGATGTAAAGTCTCAAGCCAGCAGGAATGCGGCACCAGGCAAGCAGGGCGGGCTGAATGCCGAGATTCAGTCCAGAATCGGCCATCAATTGCGCGCGATGTATGACGACGTCGTGCGGCAAGGGGTACCGGACCGATTTGCGGAACTTGTCCGCAAGCTTGATGTCCCCGCTCCGTCACCCCACGTGGGCAAGACGGGCGACGACGACACCGACGACAATGGCGGGAGGAACTGATGCCTCTCACGGATTCCCTTCGCGACGACATTCTGGCCTCGGTCCCGAGCCTGCGCGCGTTCGCGATTTCGCTCAGCGGTAATGGCGACCGCGCCGATGATCTGGTGCAGGAAACCCTGCTGCGGGCGCTGGCGAATATCGACTCGTTCCAGCCGGGCTCCAACCTGCCCGCGTGGCTGTTCACGATCCTGCGCAACCTGTTTCGGTCCGATTACCGCAAACGGCGGCGCGAGGTCGAGGATGCCGAGGGCAACTACGCCAAGACGCTGAAAACGCAGCCCGCGCAGGGCGCGCATCTGGAGTTCGAGGAATTCCGCGTCGCGCTCGACAAGCTGCCGCAGGACCAGCGCGAGGCGCTGATCCTGGTTGGCGCCTCCGGCTTCTCCTACGAGGATGCCGCCACGATCTGCGGCTGCGCCGTCGGCACCATCAAGAGCCGCGTCAATCGCGCGCGCTCGAAGCTCGCGGCGCTGCTCTATGTCGACGGCGCCGATGATTTCGGCCCCGATGAAACCGTGCGCGCGGTGATCGGCAGCAGCGGATAACGGCCGCGCGCCAGCCGTCGCTTTCACGACGAGCGCGTGCGTGGCCTCGGCCAGGTGAGGTGGAAGCAACGGCTTTATAGCCCAGACGTAGTGCCCGCGCGTGCTGCCGCAGGGCGTGGGCAGTACGTGCAGTTTCCGGTGCAGCAAAGACGCAGAAAAAGACGCAGAAATAGACACGTGGATCGCCAGGATGGCGCGCGCAAGCACTGCTTTCCTTCCGGGCGGTCCGACGGACGGGCGATGATGAAAACGCGCTGATTTACCGGGACGGCCGCACTGGCGCTGAAATCTGCTCGGTGCGGTCTCGTTCGGTCATGTCGACCACGGTCGCCATCGGCGCAGTGAGTTCGTAGACATAGCTGACCTCCGTGAAATAGCGCTTGGAGGTGCCGCCGAGCGCCTCCGGCGCCACGCGGTCGAGCAGGATGAGCCCGAAATCGCTGTCCGGCCGACGCGTCGCCTCGCTGGTGTTGAACTCCTCCCAGCGAAACTGGAAAATCGTCTCCGGCTCCGCTCCGGTGACCTCCCATTTGGCGACGATGTGCGGGTGTTTGCCGACCAGCGACAGCCCTTCGTCGGAATGCGACGCCAGCTCGTAGAACAACAGCGACAGGCTCTGCGCGGCGCGAGCGCTGACCGAGATGTCGGGACCGCTCACCGCGATGCGCTCGGCATGGGGAATCGAGCGCGCCTCGAACAGGCCGCGCAATTTGACGCCCTGCCACTGGCTTTCGCTGAGCAGCGAGACGACATTGGCCATGGCGTGGATCCGGCCGATCAGCAGCTCGCGCGCGACGTCGATGTCGGAGCCATGACGCAGCGTCCGCGTCACGATCGACTGGATCACCGCGAGGATGTTCTTGACCCGGTGATTGAGTTCGTCGATGACAGCGGTAAGCCGACGCTCGAAGCCGATCCGCACCTGGATTTCGCGGCTCATGCGCAGATTGTTGTAGGCGACATAGCCGAACAGGCCGCAGACGATACCGGTAAGCGCCAGTCCGATGGCGCCGACGATGACGGCAGTCTGCTCGGCGCGACGGACGGCACTGCTCTTGGCGTAATAGTCCAGCGTCCAGTCGCGGGCGCCGAACGTCACGGTGCGGGTCGCGGACGGCGCGGGCTGATCCGGCGCCACCGTGCGCGAGGTGACGAGGCCCTGGTCGTTTGCGGTCAGCTCGACACCCGCCGCGCGCGGATCCTTCAGCGCCACCGAGAACAGCGACAGGTCGTCGTTGGTCAGCATCAGCTGCGACAGCTCGTAGGAAAACGTCACGAAGCCCGCCGGCGACGTCACGCCGTTCTGCACCACGGGCGCGGCCAGAGCGAGCCCGATCGGGCCGTCCGGCCGCAGCAACGGGACCGGATCGGAGGCGACGGATTTTCCTTCCGCCATCGCCCGGTCCAGCATCGCCCTGATCGCCGCATTCTGGTCCAGCACGTGCCCGACAAGGACCTCTGTCTCCGCGTTGCGCGGCTCGACATCCATCAGGACGTCGACCGGCTTGTCGATCGCGTGGGGGTCGACCGGGCTGCCGTCGATATTGCGGATCGCAGGATTGGGAAATCCAGCCTGCGCCAGCTCGGCGCCGGCCACATCCAGCTCGCTCGGCTTGAGCCGCGCCACCCAGCCCGCGACGACGAAGTCGGTCTTGAAGGCGTAGATCGACGAGCGCAACGGCTCCAGCATGTTGGCCTTGACCACCGACGGCGCCCGGAACAGGCCCGAGGCGACGCGGGCCAAGAGTTCGCGCTCGGTCAGGCGGTCCTGTACAAGGCTGGCATGGACATCAATGGCGCGGCTCAGCGCGATGCCGTCGATCGTGAGCTCCTGCTCATGCACGCGATACGCCGCCAGTCCGGAGAACAAGACTCCGATCAGCGCGATGAGACCGATGATGAAACCAAGCCGGACCACTCGCCTACTCGAAAATTCGGGGCTGGCGCAAACATGAGGCAGTCATTGGGAGTCCGCCGGGACGGCAAGAGGGAGCTGTAAGACACGCCAGCCTGCGCTGTATATTGATTGAACCATGAAGGATAGGCAACTGCGGTCGCATCGAAGCTTGCCCGGTTGCTTAACGGTGGTTGCGCAAGCAGGTGGGAGGCTGTCAACTTCGCCAGCCGATTTTTGTTCCGGTGCTTCGACAATCTTTCGGCCAAATGTCGGCTCGCCTGCGGAGGGGCGCACGGGCGCAGTCGGTCTCGTAAAAGTTAATGAACGGCTTTCGTGATTCCAGCCGGAACGGAATTCCGGGAGGAAAAGAAGTTCAAGAGAAAAGGACTCGCGGCTTGAGACCTCCCTTGGCCTCGATGAAATCAATGATGCGATCCAGCCCCTCGCTCTTCTTGAGATTGGTCATGACGAACGGCCGCGGGCCGCGCATCCGCCGTGCATCGGTCTCCATCTTCTCCAACGAGGCGCCGACATGGGGCGCAAGATCGATCTTGTTGATGACCAGAAGGTCGGACCTGGTGATGCCGGGGCCGCCCTTGGAGGGGATCTTGTCGCCGGCCGCGACATCGATGACATAGATCGTCAGATCGGCCAGCTCCGGCGAGAACGTGGCGGCAAGATTATCGCCGCCGGATTCGATCAGCACCAGATCGAGGCCGGGAAACTTCGCCCGCATGTCGGCGACCGCCGCGAGATTCATCGAGGCGTCCTCGCGAATCGCGGTATGAGGGCACCCGCCGGTCTCGACACCGGCAATGCGGTCTGGCGTCAACGATCCCGAGCGCACCAGAAACTCGGCGTCCCATTTGGTGTAGATGTCGTTGGTGATGGCAGCGATGTCGTAGCGCTCGCGCATCGCCTTGCACAACAGGTCCATCAGCGCGGTCTTGCCGGAGCCGACCGGGCCGCCGACGCCGATCCGAAGCGGGCCGTGCGAATGAGCCATGTCAGATACTCTTTCCGTTTTCGTCGTCCCGGCGAAGGCCGGGACCCATAC
>NZ_JBAURI010000323.1:0-6518 GCF_049581145.1 Bradyrhizobium sp. | reverse complement strand
GCGCCGGCGACCGCCGCGGTGCCCAGGAACTTGCGGCGGGATAACAAGCCCCTCAGCACCGATCGAGCGGACATAACGGAAAAAGGCGTGTCGGCCATGGGATTGTCTCCGGTTGCGACGCAAATTGAACATGGAGGTCGGGATAGCGTTCCTAAAGCGGCCCAGGCTTTGGACTATTCGGTCTTGGATAGTCCGATCGTTGCCCTCGTCTGCAGGCATTGCCGCGCGCCCGCCGGCCTCCACGATCCTGGCGCACAGAAGATTATCCTATGTTAATCGATGGTGGTCCGAGCCCGCGTTTTTAGGAACGAATGATCTGGATCCGCATTCAAGGCTCACCTTTGTGGAGCTGTGCTGCGGCATGAAACCCCGACTCAAAATCCTGGCATTCGCAATCCTGGCAATATCCCTTCCCGTCATCTCGGTCACGGCACGGGATGACGGCCGCTATGCGGCTTCTCCGCTCAAGGCGTGGTTCGACAGTCTCCGAAGCAACAAGGGCTTGTGCTGCTCGGTGGCGGACGGGTTTGCGGTTTCCGATCCGGACTGGGAATCGAGGAACGGCCACTATCGGGTCCGGCTCGACGGCAAATGGCTGGACGTACCCGACGATGCCGTGATCACCGAGCCCAACCGCTTTGGACGGACCATGGTCTGGCCGATCAGGGACTCGCTTGGGACCTCGATCCGCTGTTTCATGCCGGGCGCGATGACTTGATGGTGGCGCAACCCGATCCATTGCCGCATTAGCAACTTTATCCGCTTCGTCCACGACGTCGAACGGAGACGGCCTGATCGGCGATCAAGCAGAGCCGGACCGGGCCAAGTCCGGTTGCGGCCGCATCTTGATTGCCAGTGCAATGAGCACGACTCTCGAGTCGGCGCGGGACAATGAGCTCGTGCTCTATGCGATCGACCTGTGCCGCGTCTGGAAGTACTGGCTTGAGGGCGGCCGGAAGCACGCGGCCGAACAGGATGCCGGCGAGGCAACCCCGGGCACCGTCGGCAGTGCCTACGTCCAGCGAGGGTAGTGGCCCGGGCAGCAGCAACACCGCCAAGCGCCCGGCGGCAGCTAACAGGTTTTTGGAGGTCGGTGCCCGCAGCGCCGGCCTCCTAGACTTGCGAAGGGTCGATCCGTTCGGCCGTCAGGAATGGCCAAGATCCTCCTAGCGGCTCGATGTCTTCTTCGAACTGAGCGATTTTGCTGCATCCAGGTGTTTTTCCAACACGTCCACCTCACCTTTTGCGTAATCGGCGGCCGCGTCTGACCGTTTGGCTTCCTTCTTGTATTCGGCAATATCCTTTTCATGGTCGGCGACCATATGCATGGCGAACATGCGGTCGAACTTCGCGCCGTTCAATTTGCTCATCCTGTCATACTCGGCCTTCTGCTTGGCGCTGGGTCCATCAGGCGGGTTCACGCCCATCGATTTCGCCGCCTCGATGGCCTTCTGATTGGCAGCGGAGTGATCGTCGGACAGCATCTGGCCATACTTCTTGACGTCGTCGCTTTGCGCATTCTGCTGAGCAAGCTGACCCATCTTGATTTCGGCATAATTGCCTTCGATCGCCTTGTCCAAGAACGCCTTGCTCGACGATCCGGCTGCGTGGGCGGCCGAAGCAAGCAGAAATGACACGGCGACGACATATACGGTACGCATGGATGGAATCCTTTGTTGCAGACGAGGTGCGAATACCCGTCCCAACTGAAAAGCCTCGCGGGTGGTTCCAATCCGGTCGCCGCCGATCGGTTGCCTGAGGCGGTGAGCTTTACCCGAGCCTGCAAGGCTCGTCGCCCCCAGCTGGACCGCGCTTTCCCCAGCTTCTCACAACCGCATGAGTGACCCGGTGGTCACCATGCGCCAGGGATAAAGGCCGGATTGGAGCTCCTGCGTCATTGCTCGATTGACCCGGTCCGCCTGATCTTCTTTTGCAGGAGCATAATGCCGTAGAGCAACGCCTCCGCCGTGGGCGGACAACCCGGGACGTAGACGTCAACAGGCACGATGCGATCAACGCCGCGGACCACCGAATAGGAATAGTGATAGTAGCCGCCGCCATTGGCGCAGGAGCCCATCGAAATCACGTAGCGCGGCTCTGGCATCTGGTCATAGATCTTGCGCAGCGCCCAAGTCCTGCAGACCGAAGAGCCCGACGTATCGCAGCCGAATGCCGGAGAGGTGCTGGTTTCATCCGGTGCCGTCAGCTGGACGGCCAGTCGATCGGCTTGAATGGCAATCGGCGGCGGGCCATTTCGTCCATCAGGCGCTCCGCATATTGCTTCATCGTCGTGCCCGCGAGCCGATGCCGGCGGCCGAGTCCATTATCCGCCATCACCTGCCGCCTGACGCTTTCGTAGTAGGCAAACAGGCTCGCGTCTGACAATTCCAGCAGCTTCATCGCCCCGCCCCAGACCGGAACACGATCAAACTATGCGACCGGTTGCTCCCGATGTCTGTGTCATAGGTTAATCTGGCGAGAAGGTTCCTGCAGCGCAAGTCAGCCTGCTCGGTGCTGGCGCGACGATCAACGGTTAGTGCCGCTATCCGTCCGCTGCGGCACCATGGGCATGGATAAACGGGCAGCATGTCTGGCGGCGGCTTCGGCCTGTCGCGTGGAGGCGGATGGCGATCCAGAACGGCGCGATCAGTGGCTCAGAGCGGCCGACAAATGGCTGGCTGTCGCCTGCGAGCGCACGGGAAAAGCGGCGATCCTGTACGAAGAGCCTGGCGGCGAGCTTCGTCATCTCCGTTCAAGTGATCCGGGCGCACGCCGGGCATAGCTGGCGCGGGGGCGAGGCGTGACGACTTCGATGCGGCTTCACACAATGCCGGACGAGACCGCCGCCCGCACTGCGTTGGGACCAAGGAAAAATCAGGCAGGCACCGAACGCAGCGAACCCGCCGCATGATGATTCGGACGAAGCTGCCGGACAGGACAGCCCTCCCGGCCAACAGCCGTCCGTCGGATCGCAGCGATCAAAGACAGGGATGCCGGCGTCCGTCATACCCCATGAAGGTTCCCGAAGCAGGATCATACGAGCGATAGCGTTCCGCACAATAGCCGTCGTTCCGGTCCATGGCATAGGCGTCGTTACCGCCGAGTGCGCGGAAAGGCGCCGTCGCCGTTTCTGCGGCGCCGCTGATCACGCCGGCCGTCGCATCGAAGGGATTGATCTGATAGCCTCGATAGAAACCGCCGTCACGATTGTGCCCGGCACCCTCATCATAGGAGGAAGGATAGTTGCTGCTGTCGGGCTCGAGGCCGTAG
The DNA here is from genome assembly GCF_049581145.1 of Bradyrhizobium sp. Taxonomy (GTDB): domain Bacteria; phylum Pseudomonadota; class Alphaproteobacteria; order Rhizobiales; family Xanthobacteraceae; genus Bradyrhizobium. Next base: position 3,248 of record NZ_JBAURI010000323.1, on the reverse strand, counting down.
CGGCTTCCCGGTCCAAGGACGCCTTCGGCTTCCTGCGCCATGACGGCCGGGCCGAGCGTGGCGAACAGAATGGCAAAGGCGCCAAGCAGGCTGGATTTTCGCATGAGTTTTCTCCCTGGTGGTAAAACCCGCCAACCACTGTCACAGGCGGACGTTCCTGGGAGCGGGCTCAACAATCATCACGAACAGCGGACCGCGGCGTTTTGCAATCCGCCGGAAAAATCTGCAGCTCGACAACGGCTAATGCAGGCACTTCAACCTTGGCTCCAGGCGGAGCGCTGACCGACCTTGCTCAAAAATCATCTTTTCCGGCTCTTGAACATCGCGATATCACCCCGCTCGTCTGCGAGCCTTCGGGCGATGCCAACCATGCATCGACGCGCAAGGCTGTTTCGATCTGGCGAACCTTGCGCAAAAGCAAGATCTGCTCGCCGCCCGGCGGCAGCTTCTTCGCCTGTTCGCGCAATCGCGCGGCTTCTCCGGCCAAGCGCTCCGCCAGCGTGGTGGTCTGCTTGAAACGGCGTCCTTCTTCACCATCAAGGTCTCCAGCGTCCTCTCGTGGGATCGGCCAAGACGCTTTAACGCGTGCTCTGCCGCGACGCCTTAACCTGCGTGAATAGAGGAGGCTCTGCTTGACCGGGGGGAAACTCTGAACGGCGGCAGCGAGCAGCAGATCTGCTGGCCGGAGTCGATGCTGTTGGGATACCACGACCGGGATTGCTCACGCCGAACATCACCAGCGGACTGACGGTTCGGGCTGCCGAGCCGGACGATCATGACGGGCTTTAAGCAGCCTGCGCTGGGTCACCCGGTTTCCTAGGCCGATTTCTGCGGCTTCGTGGCCTCGATCAATGCCGTGCGCGCCACGCCGGAAAGGCTGTTCGGCGCCGTGTTGCCCTCTTGGGCGCTTTGCAGGAGCCTCTTGGCAATGGCCTTTCTCAATGCGTGATCGCCGCCATGGGGTAGAGTTCGGCAGGTCTCTTCCAGAACCACGTCCAGTCTGGCTCTCGTTCGGTCATCCAACTTCACCATGCTCAATCCTCCTGCACGAGAGGGTCCGAGCAATAGACTATCAACCGGCAGGAACCGACGAATTAACATACGATAGTGCCACTTGAGTGGGAACCAAGGCCAGCGCTGACGCTTCTCGAAGTCGGCGACAGGTCTCACTCATGCTGCATGATCTGGCGATAGCCTCACTTCTTCTCGCTGCCGCCAGCGCGATGATCATCGCCGGCGATCTGATCCGCCATCCCCAGCAGATGTGGATCATGGATCTGGTCTGGCCGGTGACGGCGCTGTTCGGCTCGCTTGCAGTAATCTGTCTTTACTTCACATTCGGTCGTGCGACGCGCGCTCATCCCGGCGCGAAGCCGGATGAGCAGCCCGCGCCATTCGCAATCATGGTCACCAAGGGCACTTTGCATTGCGGGGCCGGCTGCATGCTGGGCGATTTGTGCGCCGAGTGGCTGGCGTTCGCTGCTCCTGGTGTCGCAGTCTGGGCGGGCTGGCAATGGTTGTTCGGCGAAAAGATGTTCGCTGTCTGGGTGCTCGACTACGCGTTTGCTTATGTGCTCGGCGTGCTGTTTCAGTACTTCACGATCGCACCGATGCGAGGACTTTCGTTCCGTGACGGGCTCATTGCAGCTGTCAAGGCGGACACCATTTCCATCACCGCCTGGCAGATTGGCATGTATGGCTTTATGGCCGCCGCGCGCTTCTACATTTTCCCGCATTCGCCGCGCATGACATCGCAGACCGACAGCGCCGAGTTCTGGTTCATGATGCAGATAGCGATGATTCTGGGCTTCTTCACAGCCTATCCGGCCAATTGGTGGCTGCTCCGGATCGGCGTCAAAGAGAGGATGTAGACTGTCACACGGTGGAATTCAGCGCATCCCTGGAGCGGCCGTAACGCCGAAGCCCGGGGTTTCGTCTTGCCACCAGGACCAAACCGAACTGAGAGCGGGTCGGCCGGCTTCCGAGGTCAGTCCAGAAGCTGCCTGAGCTTGAGCGCATCGGCTGGAGCGGCACTTTTCTGATCGTTGTCGAAATAGACAAGGACGTCGCAGCCCTGTCTTTTCCAGGATTTGATGCGCGTCGCCCATTCCCGCAGCGCCTGCAGCGGATAACGGCCTTTGTATCGTCCGCCGGGGCCATGTCCTCGGATGTAGACAAAATCCGCGGTGCGCCTCCAGGGTGCAGGTGCGTCATGATGGTCGGAGAGGCAAAGCGCGATGTTTCGTTGCGACAATAGTCTCAGAATGTCAGGCCGGTACCAGGTCGGATGCCTGAATTCGAAGCTGTAGCGGCGTTGTTTCGGGAGCAATTGGAGGAATGACGCAAGCCGCTCGGCATCGGCTTCGAACCGGGGAGGCAACTGAAACAGCACCGGGCCGGCCTTCGCGCCAAGCAGCGACAGCCGCTCCTCGATCAAGGCCAGGCTGTTGCGCGAAGTCGCCGAAAGCCGCTTCCAGTGGGTAATGTACTTGGACGCCTTCCATGCGAAAACGAAATCATCGCCGGTCTGCGCCTGCCAGTTCTTGACGGTATCGAGACTCGGTGTCCGGTAGAAGACGCCATTCAGCTCGGTGGTCGGAAATTGACTGGCGTAGTATTGAAGCTGGTTCTTGAGCGCGAGCCCCTTCGGAAAAAACGTCCCGCGCCAGGAATCGTAGTGCCATCCGGATGTGCCGATCAGAATGCGTGCCATCGCAATCAGCGCGCCGCCGCGCCCCCCACCGACGAATCGCCGCTGGATCTGTTCATGCCGGCCGGCTCACCGTGTCCCAATGCTGGCCGCCCGATTGCAAGATTGACGTAGTCGTGGCTTGGCGACATCTTTCAATGGATCTTTTGGAGGGCATTGCCGACAGGCCGAACTTGAGCAATTCCGGATGCAAGCTATGGCGAGCCTGCACCGACGGACGGCTGCGGTGCCCGCGTGGTGCCCCTGGCCGGAATCGAACCAGCACTCCTTGCGGAACTCGATTTTGAGTCGAGCGCGTCTACCAGTTCCGCCACAGGGGCATTCGCGTCCCGGGTCGGAAACGGCCCGGGGCGGCGAAGCCGGCGGACTATAGCGGGCGGCCAAGGCCGGTCAACCCGCGCGGATGTGATTTTCCGCCGCCTCGACAGGCCTGATCGTGGGGACTAGAGCATGATCCGGAAAAGCGTGCTCTCGGGCGACGCCCCGAGAGTGGAAAGCGGTTTTCCGAAGATATCATGCGCAAAACAATGAGCCAGGG
>NZ_JBAURI010000322.1:0-2859 GCF_049581145.1 Bradyrhizobium sp. | reverse complement strand
GGCTGGGCCTGGCTCAGCCTGGGCGATTCGGCTTGCGCCTGATCCAGCGCGGGCTGGGCGACCTCGATCGGTGAGGGCATCGCAGGGACCGTGGTGGTCGCCCCGAGCACGAAAAAGCCAAGAAGCGAGAGCGCCAAGGCGAGCCGATACGATGCCACGATGGAAAACCCGACCCCGAAGCCGCCGGGAACGGCGGTTCCTGGAGTAAGAGGCCTCGTTGCTGAACCCTGCCTGAATACCCGTCAGGCGTCCAGCCAGTGTAGCCGACGGTCGCACCCGTGAGCCTCACCGCTCCTCTCCGCGTCACAAAATTGCTGCTTGGCGTGTCGGTCTTGGTCGACGACGCGGAGCGTTGGCATCCCGCAGTTCCGTAGTTTCCCGGTCGCGCGCGTTAACGCGCCGCAAGGCCTGTTCTGCAACTTTGCTCGTCCTGCCCGTAATTTCCCAGGACGACACGATGGCGAAACTGCGCCTTTCCCTCGGCTTCCGGATCTATGCCATCATTGGTCTGAGCTTCTGCGGCCTGATCGGCCTCGCGGTGATGCAGGCCGGCAATCTCGAAAATTCGCTGCGGCGGCAGCGCGAGGACGAATTGTCTCACCTCGCGCAGCTCGCCTTGAGCATCGCCCAGGAGGAGCACGCCAAGGCCGAGCGCGAGCATTCCTCCGACGAGGCCGCGCAAAAGAATGCCGCGGCGCGGATCGGCGGCCTGCGTTATGGCAACGGCGACTATTTCTGGATCAACGATCTCGGGCCGCGGATGATCATGCATCCGGTCAAGCCGGAGCTGAACGGCCAGGATCTCTCGGAAACCAGGGATCCCAATGGCAAGCGGCTGTTCGTCGAATTCGCTGACACGGTCAGGAAGTACGGATCCGGCTTCGTCGACTATCAGTGGCCGAAGCCCGGCAAGGACACGCCGCAGCCGAAATTGTCCTATGTCACCGGCTTCGAACCCTGGGGCTGGGTGATCGGAACCGGCGTCTATATCGACGACCTGCAGGCGCAGCTCTGGGACAGCGTGAAGAAGGTCGCGATTGCTGCGCTGATTCTGATCGCCCTGCTGGGAGCGGTGACGCTGATGATCGCGCGCGCGATGTCGTCGGCGCTGATCAAGATGACGTCGGCGGTCTTCAGGCTCGGTGAGGGCGATTTCGGCGTCCAGTTACCCGGTCTCAATCGGGGCGACGAGCTTGGCGACATGGCGCGTTCGATCGAGCAGTTTCGGATCAAGGCGGACCAGAAGGCGCGCGACGAGGCGCTGCTGGACGAGGAGCGGCGGAGGATATCCGAAGAGGGCAAGGGCAGGGCGCTGAAGAACATGGCGGAAGCCGTCGAGCATGAAGCCAGCAACGCGGTCGGCGACGTCGCATCCGGCTCTGGCCGGATGGCGGCCAGCGCCGTGCTGATGAGCGAAAGTGCGTTGACGCTCGAACAGAACAGCAGCAGCGTCGCGGCCGCTTCCGAGCAGGCGCTCGCCAGCGCGCAGACCGTCGCGAAGGCCTCGGCGCAGCTCGCCGGCGCGATCGCCAATATTGCCGGCCAGGTCAGTTCGTCGCGAACGTTGACGCTTGAAGCGGTAAGCGCGGCGACGGAGGCGCAGACCACCATCGGCAAATTGTCGGAGGCTGCCGGCAAGGTCGGCGCCGTGACCAACCTGATCAGTGAAATCGCCAGCCAAACCAATCTGCTGGCACTGAACGCGACCATCGAGGCCGCGCGCGCCGGAGAGGCCGGGCGGGGCTTTGCGGTGGTGGCCTCCGAGGTCAAGTCGCTGGCCGAGCAGACCGCCAAGGCCACCAGCGAGATCGCCCAGCAGATCGCCGAGATTCAGGATTCGACCAAAGCCTCGGTCGCCTCGATCGAGCTCATCGCCTCGTCGATTCGCAATGTCGAATCGCTCTCGGCGGTGGTGGCGACCGCCATCGAGCAGCAGAACTCGGTCACCTCGGAAATTTCCCGAACGGTGGAAGAGACCGCGCAGGCGGCCCGCGAAGTCGCCTCGCAGATCGTCTCGGTCTCCAACGAGGCCGCCGAGACCGGCCGCCGCGCGGCCGAAATTCGTGACGGCTCGAAGGAGATCGACGGCAAGGTCGATGGCCTGCGAAAGACGCTGGTCCGTGTCATCCGCACCTCCACCGCCGACGTCGACCGGCGGACTTCGTCGCGCGTCAATCTGCGCACTCCCGGCACTATCAGATGGCAGGGCAGGTCCGTCGCGGTGACCGTGCTGGATTTGTCGCTTGGCGGCGCGACGATTGAGGCGGACCTCGCCGAACTGCCGATGCAAACGCCGATCACCCTCGTCATCGACGGGATCGCGGCGGACCTGGCCGGCATGGTGGCGCGCAAGAGCGCGACCGCGACGCTGATCATGTTCGATCTGTCGGAGCAGGCGACCCGGCTGGTCGGCGATGCCATCACGGTCCGGCGCGCGGCTTAGATCAACAACTGCGACAAACGCGGTAATTTCGGGCAGGCCAAAGCCCTTCGCGCCGTGCCTACCCTTGTATTCGCGCCTCAGCTGATGCGCTTCCACGTCTGGCCGCCGCAGAACAGGCCGCCGAAGGCGCAGCCCTGGACCTTCAGAACGTTCGGTCCTTTCAGCGCGATGGTCGAGTCGTAGTTGCTGCCGCTGTCCGGATCGTGGATGCGGCCGACCCATTTGTTGTCGGAGGGTTTCATGTTGATGAGGATCTGCTCGCCGCCTTTGTCGGCATAGCCGCAGAGATTTGGGCCGCACGGCTCGATCCGGACGTTGCCCTTGTTCTCCTCGGTCGCCCACAGCCCGAGCGGCGTGGTCGGCGCCGGCGCGGGTGCTGCTGCAACCGGCGCCGACGCAGCGGCGACAGGTGCCGG
>NZ_JBAURI010000321.1:0-4848 GCF_049581145.1 Bradyrhizobium sp. | reverse complement strand
CCAAGCGCCGCGGCCGAGACACAGCCGAGCGCGACGGCGCCGACCCCGACCTGGCCCCAGAAGTCGAGATCGCGCCGCGAGTCCGATCCCTTGGTCTTGAGCTCTTCGACGGCGGCCAGCGCATCCTTGCGCACCGCGCCGAGCTCCACCGTATCGGCGGCTTCGACCACCTCGGTGAGCGGCGCCTTGATCGCCGCCGGTTGACCCGGCAGTTCTTCGCGCAGGAACTCGCGCAGACCGGTGTCGCGCACCGCGTAGCTCGCCAGAGTATAGCGCGCCATACTGCCAACCGTCAGCTTGTCGACGGTATCGCGACTCTTCGACCATGGCAGCATCTGCATGATGCGCACGATGGGAAGATGCGAGCCGGTCGCGAAGTAGTAACCCCACAAAGTGTCCAGGAGATCCTGGTTGCTGGCATAGGTCACTGCCGTATTGACCTTCTTCTCATCCTTGGCGAACGGGTTTTTCGTGAAGACGCCGCGCAGCTTGTCGAGCATGCCTGGCTTCTTCTCTTCCAGCGGAATCTCGGTCAGGATCGGCAGCGAGCCGGCCAGATAGGCGTCGATCATCACCTTGCGTCCGGGCATTTTCGGCGCGACCTTGCGCAGCAGGCCCTGCCAGTCCGGCAGACCCGAATAAGCGATGGCGCGAACGAGCACCCACTCGTCCTCCGGGGGCACCGGAAAGAAGCCGTTGACGAGTTGCTCGGCCTTGGCCGGATTCGATCCGATCGCGCCGGCAATGAAACCCAGATAGACGCCGGCGTTTTCCGGCTCCTTGAACGTCTGCGAGTGGAACAATATGCGCACCGCCGCCGGCACATGCGCGTAGTCGGGCTTGTTACGATAGTTGTAGATCCATTGCTGAACGACGTTGAGCGATGCGCTTGGATCGATTTCCGGCGTGACCGCGGCTTGTGCCGGCTGGATCAGAAAGAACAGGGCAGCAGCGAGGGCTACTTTACGCATATCAATGCTCCCATAAGGCGTCTGGGCCCGCGAACGATGGCGCGCACAAATCTTTCCTACGAGTCCGGTTAACAGGCATTTAGAGCGTGCATGCGAACCTTTGAGGGAATGGAGAGTCCCGCAGCGCGTCAAAATTGTGGCGCTGCTAATCATCGGCCCGCGACTCACCTTTCGGCCGACATCATTTCGCCCACCGCAAGTACTTGGATTTCGACCCCGTCAATAACGGACGAGCCCAGCGTGACGACCAAATGCCAGGCATCGGGCCGGCGGTTCCGGTCAGAAGTGGCGGCGATGTTGTTTGCCGCCATCGCCGCCGGACTACCGAGCGGATTCGGCATCGCCGCCGAGACCGCGGCCGCTTCCCCCGAAACCATCACGGTGGAGGGCAACCGCAGAATCGACGCCGATACCGTACGTTCGTATTTTCATGCCGCGCCCGACGGACGCTATGATGAAGCGGCGCGCGACGCAGCGCTGAAGGCGCTGATCGCGACGGGCCTGTTTGACAACGTCGTCATCGATCGCGCCGGCGACCGGCTGGTCGTGCATCTGACCGAAGCAAAAATTCTTGATCGCGTCGCCTTCGAAGGTAACAAGAAAGTCAAGGATGCCGATCTGACCGCTGTCGTGCAGTCCAAGGCGCGCGGCCCGCTGCAACGCGCCACGGTGCAGGCCGACGTCGGCCGCATCATGGAGGCCTACCGGCATGTCGGACGCGACGATGTCAGCGTGGTGCCCGAGCTCATCGATCGCGGCAATGACCGTGTCGATCTCGTTTTCACCATCACCGAGGGCAAGAAGACCACGGTGCGCCAGATCAATTTCGTCGGCAATCATGTATTCGGCGATCGCCAGCTCAAGGCCGTGATCAAGACGTCGGCGACCTCGATGCTGAGCTTCCTGACTGGCGGCGACGTCTACGATGCCGATCGCGTCGACGACGACCGCGAGCAGATCAGGCTCTATTATCGCAGCCACGGCTATGCCGACGCCAGCGTGCAGCAGGCGCGCGCGGAATACGATCCCGCCATTCACGGCTTCGCGCTGACCTTTGGCATCGACGAGGGACCGCTCTATCGTTTCGGCGACATCAGCGTCGCCTGCAACGTGCCGGGGCTCGATCCGGAAAAGCTGCGCCGCCTGCTCCTGGTCCGCAAGGATGCGATCTTCGACGGCGCAGCAATGGACAAGACCACCGACGCGCTCGCCGTCGAAATGGGTAAGCTTGGCTACCCCTTTGCGCATGCCGAGCCGCGCCTCAACAGGGACGCTGCCGCGGGACGCATCGGTGTCGCGTTTGTGATCGAAGAGGGACGGCGGACCTATGTCGAGCGCATCGAAATTCACGGCAACACGCGAACCCGCGACTATGTCATTCAGCGCGAGTTCGACTTCGGCGAAGGTGATGCCTACAACAAGACGCTGATCGACCGTGCCGAGCGGCGGCTGAAGAGCCTGAACTACTTCAAGACCGTGAAAATTTCGACCAAGCCGGGCTCGGCGTCCGACCGCGTCGTGCTCGATGTCGAGGCGGATGATCAGGCGACCGGCGACTTCACGATCTCAGGCGGATACTCGACGACCGACGGTCTGCTGGCCGAGGTCAAGGTGGGCGATCGGAATTTCTACGGCACCGGCGACAGCGTGCAGGCCGCCGTGAGCTACGGCCAATACGCGCGGGGCCTGGATCTGTCGGTCGCCGACCCGTATTTTCTGGGCACCCGCATCTCGGCGGGCGTCGAGCCTTTCTTCAGGCAGAGCTCCTCCAGCCCGTACCAATCCTACGGCAGCGACACCTATGGCGCGAACCTCGTGCTCGGTACACCGATCACCGAACAGACGCTCGTGCAGTGGCGCTACTCGCTCTATGACCAGAAGGTCACGATCGATCCGGCCTCGCTGGCGGCGCCGCCTTCGCTCGCGATCCAGCAGGCGGCTGCGGCCGGAACGCAACTGGTCTCCGCGGTCGGCGACACCGTCACCTACAGCACGCTCGACAACACCAAGATGCCGACCAGCGGGATCAAGTCGCAGCTCACGCAGGATCTCGCGGGGCTCGGCGGCGACGTCAAGTTCCTGCGAACAACCGAGGATGTGCGGTACTATCAGTCGCTTCCCGGCGATCTCGTCGGGATGGTCCGCGCCCAAGGCGGCTATATCACGGGGTTGGGTGGCCAGCAGGTTCCGCTGCTGAACAGCTTCTTCGGCGGCCCGAGCATGGTGCGCGGCTTTGCGACCAACGGCTTCGGTCCACGCGACCTGACCCCCGGCACCACCATGGATAATGTCGGCGGCAGCATGTATTGGGCGACGACGGCGGAATTGCAGAGTGCGATTCCCGGCGTTCCGCAGGAATATGGCCTGCGCGCATCGGCCTTCGTCGATGCCGGCAGCGTCTTCGGCTACGGCGGACCGACGACATTTGGCACGCAGTCCGTCCAGGTCGCCAATGCCAACGTGCTGCGCTCCTCGGTCGGCGTCGGTCTCACCTGGGCTTCGCCGTTCGGCGCGCTCACGGCCAGCTATGCCGTGCCGATAACGAAGGCGGCCTATGATGTGGTGCAGCCATTCAACTTCAGTGCCAGTCCGTTCTAGGCCGATCTCGTGACGGCGCGCCGGATCGACTGATTGGCCTAAAGTCTATGGCCGCGGACGGAACGGCCCGGATTGCGGGCGCGTTCTACTCCATTCCACCAGGCAGCTGGGAGATGGAGTCATGAGAACATGGCGACGTGAGTCAGTCCTTGATGTGTACAATCTCGTGCTTGCGGCCGTGCTGTTTGCCTCGCCCTGGGTTTTCGCACTGACGAACGGCGCGGGAAAATGGGATTTGCGGGCCAGCAGCGCGGTTATCGGCGCGATCGCTCTCGCGGCCATCATTGCCTATGCCAACTGGGAGGAGTGGATCAATCTCATGCTCGGCCTGTGGTTGATCGTGTCACCCTGGGTCCTGGGCTTCGCCCATACCCGCTCCATGCATTTCAGCGTCGGTCTCGGCGCGGTTATAGCATTCCTGGCGGCGCTTGAGTTGTTTCTGGTCTATGACGCGGCACATCCGGACCATGCCTCTCGTCCATGACGCCGAGACAGCCGCCGGCCAGGGCCGCGCTACTGCTTCTTCAGCGTATAGATGGTCTCGTTCACGGCGATCTCGGCGGTCGTGGCGTCGACGAAATGAAGGTCGATCTCGCATCCGGTCTCCAGAGTCCTGATTCGGGCTCCGGAAAAACCGAGCGAGCCGGCGATGCTGCTCGGATCCACCGTGCTGTCTTTCGATTGCATCTCTGCAAAGGCGCCATGGAAGACCATATCCGGCGGATAGTCGCTGATCTTGTAGTGTGGCATCGCGCAAGCAATCGGAGTCGGCCCGGTTATCCTTTTCGCCGAGACGACGACGGTCTTCCCAAGCAGCCGCGCCTTGTCAGCGCCGTCGGGCTTTTGTTTCGGGTCGGCCCAGGGCGCCGCCACCGCGCCGGAAAACTTCCATGTCCCGATGTAGAACAAATCCACCGTCTGCGCGGCTAATTTGGCCGCGCAGACAACACAAAATACCAAACAAATGCCGGGAGCCAGTTTCATGACGTTCTCCTGGAAGGCCGCGGCGCTTTGAGGCGACCACAACCGGTTCCATTCTCTGCCGAGAACTCTTTCGCAGCCGGCGTCGCAGACCGCCATGCGGCAGAGTCATCAAGGGGACGCAGCTGACCTTCGGCTTTGCAAGCCTGGGAGACGAGCGTTACCAGGAGACGCCGTATTTCGCGGCAATGCTGCGCGCTTTGGCCTCATCCGCCTCCCAGCTCCGATGCCGCCGTGCCACGTGTTTTTTTGCGGGCTTGGAGGCCTTGGCGGTCGGCTGCGCCGTGTCGGGCAGGGC
>NZ_JBAURI010000320.1:0-3778 GCF_049581145.1 Bradyrhizobium sp. | reverse complement strand
GCACCGACCCGGTCATGGGCGTCGTAATCGGCGTCGATCTTGCGCAGCGCCAGTTTCGTGCCGTCATGCTGCTCGACGATCTGCACGGTGCCCGGCGCGTAGTCGACGGTGATCGGATCGCGGCTGGTGATGACGTCGAGGCGATTGACCGCATCATTGTGCTCGCGAACGTAGTCGAAGCTCTTGGTCGAGCCGGCATGGTTGTTGAAGGCAATGCACGGGCTGATGACGTCGATGAAGGCCGAGCCCTTGTGCTGGATCGCGCCCGCGATCAGCGGCACGAGTTGGCTCTTGTCGCCGGAGAAGCTGCGCGCCACGAAGGTCGCGCCGAGTTGCAGCGCGATCGCCACCAGGTCGATCGCGTTGTCGGTGTTGAGCACGCCTTTCTTCGATTTCGAGCCGCGGTCCGCAGTGGCCGAGAACTGGCCCTTGGTGAGGCCGTAGACGCCATTGTTCTCGACGATATAGGTCATGTTGACGCCGCGCCGGATCGAATGCGCGAATTGACCGAAGCCGATCGACGCCGAATCGCCGTCGCCGGAGACGCCGAGATAGATCAGGTCGCGGTTGGCGAGATTGGCGCCGGTCAGGACCGACGGCATACGGCCGTGCACCGAATTGAAGCCGTGCGAATTGCCGAGGAAATAATCCGGCGTCTTCGACGAGCAGCCGATGCCGGATATCTTCGCCACCCGATGCGGCTCGATCGAGAGTTCGAAGCAGGCCTCGATGATCGATGCCGTGATCGAATCGTGGCCGCAACCGGCGCATAGCGTCGAGATCTTGCCCTCGTAATCGCGATGGGTGAAACCGAGCGCGTTCTTCGGCAGTCCCGGATGATGAAATTTCGGTTTTGCAATGTAGGTCATGATACGGCCTTGCGGAGCGGGGTCACCTTGAGGCGATCCTGGTGGTCGCCGATGGATTTGGCGATGAAGCGCGCCGTGATCGGCGTGCCGTCGTAATGCACGATGGGGATCAGGCGAACCGGGTCGATGCCGTTCTCGTTGACGATCAGCGAGCGAAGCTGGCTGTCGCGATTCTGCTCGACCACGTACACGAAATCATGGTCGGCGATGAAGCTTGCGACCGAGGAATGAAACGGGAAGGCGCGGATGCGCATGCGATCCAAGAGGTGCCCGCGCGCTTCCAACAGCCCGATGGCCTCGTCCATCGCCGGCGAGGTCGAGCCGAAATAGAGCACGCCGTATTTGGTCGGCTTGGCTGCGTTGGCCTGCAGCGGGCGCGGCACCATGTCCTGGGCGGTTTCAAACTTGCGCACCAGCCGCTGCATGTTGTCGGCATAGACCGGACCTTCCTCGGAATACCGCGCATAGCGGTCGCGCGAGGTGCCGCGAGTGAAGTAGGACCCCTTGGTCGGATGGGTGCCGGGATAGGTGCGGAAGGGGATGCCGTCGCCGTCGACGTCGAGGTAGCGGCCGAAGTCGCGCCCTTCGTCCAGCATCTCGGCGGTCATGATCTTGCCGCGGTCATATTGCCGGGCGTCGTCCCAGCGCAAAGGCCGGCACAGCCGGTGGTTCATGCCGATATCGAGATCGAGCATCAGGAAGATCACGGTCTGCAGCCGCTCGGCCAGATCGAAGGCGGCGGCCGCGAATTCGAAGGCTTCGGTCGGATCTTCCGGGAACAGCAGCACATGCTTGGTGTCGCCATGCGAAGCATAGGCGCAGGCGATGATGTCGCATTGCTGGGTCCGCGTCGGCATGCCCGTGGAGGGCCCGGCGCGCTGCACGTTCATGATGACCGCCGGAATTTCCGCGAAATAGGACAGCCCGATGAACTCGGTCATCAGCGAGATGCCGGGGCCCGACGTCGCCGTGAAAGCGCGCGCGCCGTTCCAGGAGGCGCCGATCACGATGCCGATCGAGGCCAGTTCGTCCTCGCCCTGCACGATGGCGTATTTCGCCTTGCCGGTTTCGCTGTCGTGGCGCAGCCGCTTGCAATGGCTGCTGAAGGCATCCGCCAGCGAGGAGGACGGCGTGATCGGGTACCAGGCGCAGACGGTGGCGCCGCCATAGACTGCGCCGAGCGCGGCCGCGCTGTTGCCCTCGATGAAGATGCGGTCGCCGACCTTGTCGGATTTCCTGACCCGCAGCCCGATCGGGCATTTCAGGTTCTGTAGCGCCCAATCGCGGCCGAGATGCAGCGCATGGACGTTGGAGGACAACAGCTTCTCCTTGCCCTTGTATTGTTCGCCGATCAGTTGCTCGATCAGCTTCGGGTCGAGGTCGAGCAGCGCGCAGAGCGCGCCCAGATAGATGATGTTCTTGAACAGCTGGCGCTGCCGCGGATCGGTATAGGTCGAGTTGGTGATCGCGGTCAGCGGCACGCCGATCACGGTGATGTCGCCGCGAAACTTCGACGTCGGCATCGGCTTGGTCGCATCGTAGAACAGATAGCCGCCGGGCTCGATCGAGGCGACGTCCTTGTCCCAGGTCTGCGGGTTCATCGCCACCATCATGTCGACGCCGCCGCGCGCGCCGAGATGGCCGGCTTCGGTGACTCGCACCTCATACCAGGTCGGCAGGCCCTGGATGTTGGAGGGGAAGATGTTGCGCGGCGAGACCGGTACGCCGTGCCGCAGGATGGAGCGGGCGAACAGCTCGTTGGCGCTGGCCGAGCCGGAACCGTTGACGTTGGCGAAGCGGACGACGAAGTCGTTTACGCTGCTGATCGGCGTTTGCTCGGGCATGATGAACCTGCGTGAGTCATATCGATGAGGAATTTCTGCATGTCCCAAGCGCCGGTGGGACAACGTTCGGCGCATAGCCCGCAATGCAGGCAGACGTCCTCGTCTTTCACCATCACCCGTCCGGTCTTCAGGTCGGAGGACACGTAGAGGTCCTGGTCGGGATGCGGCGAGGGCGCCTTCAGGCGCGTCCGCAACTCGGCTTCCTCGCCATTCTCCGTGAAGGTGATGCAATCCATCGGGCAGATGTCGACGCAGGCGTCGCATTCGATGCAGAGCGACGTCGAGAAGATGGTCTGCACGTCGCAGTTCAGGCAGCGATGCGCCTCGCCGAGCGCGAGCTTGACGTCATAGCCGAGCTCGACCTCGGCGCGGATATCCTTCAGCGCGACCACCTTGTCGCGATGCGGCACCTTGAAGCGCTTCTCGGGCGAGATGTCGTTGTCGTAGCTCCACTCGTGAATGCCCATCTTCTGCGATGTGACGAGCACCTGCGGCAGCGGACGCTCGGTGATGTCTTCGCCGGAGCACAGTCTATGGATCGACAGCGCGGCGTCGTGGCCGTGCGCCACCGCCCAGATGATGTTCTTCGGCCCGAATGCGGCGTCGCCGCCGAAAAACACCTTTGGGTTGGTCGAGACGTAGGTCTTGGGATCGACCTTGGGCATGTTCCATTTGTCGAATTCGATGCCGCAATCGCGCTCGATCCAGGGAAACGCGTTCTCCTGGCCGACCGCGACCAGCACGTCGTCGCAGGCAATGGTCTGGTCGGGCTCGCCTGATGGCACCAGACTGCGCCGGCCCTTGGCATCATACTCGGCCTTGACCTTCTGGAAGGTGACGCCGGTCAGCTTGCCGTTGTCGTGGATGAAGGCCGTCGGTACCATGAAGTTGAGGATCGGGATGTCCTCATGCATGGCGTCTTCTTTTTCCCAGGGGCTCGCCTTCATCTCCTCGAAGCCGGAGCGCACGATCACCTTGACGTCCTCACCGCCGAGACGGCGCGCGGTGCGGCAGCAGTCCATCGCGGTATTGCCGCCGCCGAGCACGATCACGCGCTTGCCGATC
>NZ_JBAURI010000319.1:0-3532 GCF_049581145.1 Bradyrhizobium sp. | reverse complement strand
AGGTCCGACAGTTCGGCAAGCGCGGCCTCGAACAATTCGAGATTGCCGGACAACAGCGCGCGCAGGATCAGGCCGGCCGTGAGCTGGGAGGTCGCGCGCAGATGCCGGACCAGGCCGCGCATGTCCTCGCCGCGCGATGCCGCCGCGATGGTGATGGTGCAGCGATCTCGCGCCTCGCTGGCGAGCCGCCCTGCCCGGTCCGGGCTGAGCCAGTTCCTGGCCACCACGAACTGCGCCAGCGTCTCCGACAATTTGGCCACCAGCGCGGCGCGGGTCGCGGCCGGCAGGCCGTCCAACAGCAGCATCGCCTCCCGGATCGCGGCGAGATGGCCGTGACGTTCGACGATCCGGTCCCAGGAAAACGCAGGGAGTTCGGCATGGGCGTTTTCGATCAGCTCCAGTGCCGCGGCGGCGCTGCCGACCTCGGCGATCGCGGCAGAAACCGACGCCGGCAGCCAGCGGCGGCGGGCGATGGCGCACTGCGTCTCGCTGTCGCCGGTGGCCACGATATCGACCAGGTCGGCATCGATCAGCAGCGGTGAATGTTCGAGCACGGGCAGCGCGACCGAGGCCTGGTCGAGCGCCAGCGCCTGCACGATCGCGGCCGGTGCGTCCGCGCAGTGCGCGAAGATCTCGGCCATCGCCCGGCGGACCAGCGGCGACGGATCGTCGAGCAGCATCAGAAGCGCGCCCTCGGCGGCGCCGCGATCCTCCTCGGACAGATCGGACACCAGCCAGGCGCGCGCCAGCGCCCGTGTGGCATCCGCCCGCACACAGGCGGAAGCGGTTCTGACCCAACTGATGAATTGCCGAACGATCATGGTCCTGCCGGCTTACGCAACCTGGAGAAAGACGAGGCGACGCGATGTCACCGCAAGACAAAATAAACCACGACGCTTAACAAAGCGTTCACCATAAGCGGCTGGTTTTATTGACGTTTTGTTAAGGGCGTCGAGGCCCTCGGATGGTATCCTGAAGCCGCCTGCAAAGTGCGGCCACCGATGCAATCGGCCCGACGACGCCGAAACGGCATCGCCGGGCCATGCAACGCGTCAGCATGGGCTCGCGGACAAAAGGACGGTTTCAGCGCCGGCCGGTCACCGCCTTCGAGCGCTTCGTCGCCGTCTTCATCGTCGCCGCGCGCGACCTCACGGCCTTTTGGCGGGCAGCTTCGATCGCTTGACCACTCTCTTCTTCCTCGCTGCGGCGAGCTTGGTCGGGTGCGCCTTCCTGCGGCCGTGCGGCTTCTTCGCAGCGCGCGGTTTCTTCGCACGCGACGGCCCATGGCCGGCCGCCGACGGCGTGTGGTCGGGCACCTGCCTGACATGCGCTGCCGCGGCTACCGCGGGCGCCGGCCGGTACGCGCCCATCCAGAACGTCATCTCCGCCAGCTCGGCGCCGCTGAGGTAGCCGTTCTGCCAGTCATCGCGATTGACGAGGCCGTGCCAGACCTTGGGATCCTGCCGGTGCGCCTCGACATAGGCGTTCCAGCGATAGGCCTGATAGATCGCGATGATGTTGGCGGCGTAGGCCGCCGCGAGCTCACGATTGCCCTCGATGATCATCAGATTGTCGTCGTTCTTGAGCGAGGCCTTGGCGCCGAGATTGTGCGAGCCCGTCATCACCACCGGGTTGTCGCCGAACGGATCGAGCACGATGACCTTGCTGTGAATGTGAACGCCGGCGCCGAGGATCTCGGTCGCCCAATCATGGAAGGTGTCCTTGATGTTCTTGGGCACCATCGATTCATAGCCCAGGTGCTGCGGCGGCTGCTTGCCGCCGTCGAACAGCGTGACGGGCGTCGCCGCCGAGGGATCGAGCGCTGCGCGGGCGGACGGCACGGCCGGTTCGTGCCCGGCCGATTCGGTGGTGAGGCCGGCGATCTCCTGGTTCACCACGCCGCGGATATAGAGATCGCCGTCGTAATTCGCGGTGCCCGGATGATGCCGGAACAGGATGTTCTGCAGCAGCGTCCATTTGCTTTCCGGCTTGTCTGCGTCGGCGAACACCCCGGGATTGAAGAACAGGAACAGGATGCCCTGCTTGGCGGCGTTGATCAGCTTGCGCGCGCAGGCGAGGTCCTCTTCCTTGTCGGTCGGCGCGAACCACTGCGTGATGGTGGCGCCATCAACCTTGAAGACGTTGGCCTTGGCCTGTCCGTTGCTCCTGGCCAGCGTGGGCGGATAGGCGTTCCTGGCCTTCTTCAGCAGATTCCATTCGTCGAGGAAATATTGCGCGAGCTTGGCGTCATTGACGATGATGCCGTTATTGGCCTGCGTGCACAGCCCGGTCATCGTCCAGTTGGTGCTGCCGGACAGCACGCGCTGCGGCCGGCCCGCGGCATCGCAGACCACCACGAACTTGTTGTGCGCGAAATGTCCGGTCGGAACCAGGCGATTGGTGAGATCGACCACACTGCGCATTTCGGCGCGCACCGCCTTGTTCTCGTCATTGCCGTTCTTCTTGCTGAACGCGCCATTGGCGAGGATCAGATGGCACTTCTTGCCGAGCGCCTTCAGCGCCGCCTTCAGCTCGGGATCATTGAGCTCGTACAGCGCGGCATAGATCTGGCCGCCGCTCTTCTTCACGTCCGCGAGCATCTCCAGAAGCTGCGGACGCAACAGTCCGCTCAACTCGTTGCGCAGCGCGTTCTTCGGGGCTTGCGTCGCCGCGATCAGATCGGCGATCTTCGGCGGCGGCGTGCCGAGGCTGTCGAGCACGCGGCTGACCCACTGCGCGGCCACGATGCCCTTGTTGAAATAGGCCGAGATGTTTGGGCTGGCCTGGCCGGTGATCGTCATCGGCGCGGTCAGCGGGCTTGCGAGCTCGGTTGCAAGCTGCAGATTGCTGCGGTCGCCCGTTACCGGGACGACCGAATACTGCACCACCTGGCCCGGCTTCACGCCGTAGTCCCACCACATGAAGCGCTGCACCGGATGCTTCCAGGGCGCGTTGGGATCAAGCTTGTCGTCATCGGAGAATCCGGTGAAGCCGTGCAAATAGGCTTCAGCGCCGCCCTGCACGACGCGGCGAATGGTGAAGCCGCGGCAGCCGGCAATTGGCTGGTGATCGCTGGGCAGCCAGGCCAGGCAAGTGTGATCGCCGTTGTCATAAACTTTCACAATAATGGACATAAGAATATCCTCCAGGCAGTGAATCCCCGGCCGTCAAATTACCGGTCTACCTGCAAGGGTACAAGCACCTACGTACAGCCTGCGCGACAATAATGATGCTGCGGCACAACGGGTTGCGCGCGCGGGCCGCGCCAGGCGCGCGCTAGGCACGTCAGTGGGATTTACGGCTGTTAGCTCTGCTACGTGATGACCAGCGTGATCCCCTCCTCACTGAGACGAGGCGAATCAGGCAGCCGTGCGTGTCCATCACGGCGCGCGCAAATGACGGAGTTTGCGGGAATGCCTGAGCAGCCGGCTCATCGCACTTGCGGGCCGCGATGGGCGCGGCTGTTAGCTGGAGAATGCGCCGCTGCGATCGGAGAAGAGATCGAGCGGCTGCGGCGCGCTGGTGGTCTGCG
>NZ_JBAURI010000318.1:0-1633 GCF_049581145.1 Bradyrhizobium sp. | reverse complement strand
GGCCATGGCCTGAGATCGGATATGCCGCGCTTCCAGCCGAAGAACCCCGATTATAAGGTAGCCGCGGCCGCGACCTTCGCGGCGCAGCCGGCGATGCGCACCCTCGGCATCTCGATCGCGCGGCTGGAGCCGGGCGAGGTCGATCTCGCGATGGCCTATGCGTCGGCTTTCACCCAGCAGAATGGCTTCGTTCATGCCGGGATCATCACCGCAGGGCTCGATAATGCCTGCGGCATCGCCGCCTTCACGCTGATGCCGGCGGGTGCCGATATCCTGACCGTGGAGTTCAAGACCAACCTGCTGGCGCCGGCGAGGGGCGAGCGCTTCCTGTTCCGGGCGAGCGTCGTCAAGCCCGGACGAACGCTGACGGTCTGCGAGGCCCGCGCCTTCGCGCAGCATCGAGAGGTCGAAAGCCTGGTCGCCACGATGACCGCGACGCTGATGGCGATCGTCCCGAGGCCATCTCCGCCGCCTTCATGACGGAATATCGACAGCCGCATGCCGGGGCCCGCCTGATGCGACGATGTCCGCATGCGAGATGGCGATGATCGCAAGCCTCGGCCTCATCCTGCTCTGTCAGTTGATCGGCGAAGCCGCCGTGCGCGGTCTTGGCCTGCCGATGCCGGGGCCGGTCATCGGCCTGATGCTGCTGGTGCTGCTGCTGCTGGCGCGCGATCGATTTGGGATTCTCGCCCGCGGTCCGCTGCAGGACGGCGGCATTGAAACAGCCAGCCGCGGCCTGCTCGCCAATCTATCGCTGTTGTTCGTTCCGGCCGGCGTCGGCGTCGTGCAGAAGCTCGATCTCCTGGTGGCGCATGGCCTCGTCATCATCGCCATCCTGGCCGTGTCCGTGGTCGTCACCCTGCTGGCGACGGTCGCGACGTTTCTGTTCGCCAGCCGCCTGATGACGCGGAAGGACGCGCCGGGAATGAAAGATGACTGAAAACCCGTTCTCGCTCTGGGTCTATCTGTCACAGTCGCCGCTGCTCTGGTTGACCGTGACACTGCTGGTCTATGCGATGGTGGACGCGGTGTCGCTGAAGACGCATCGGCATGTGCTGGTCAATCCCGTGCTGCATTCGATCTGGATCATCGGTGCGTTCCTGCTGCTCACCGGCACCTCGTACACGACCTATTTCGCTGGCGCGCAGTTCGTGCATTTCCTGCTTGGGCCGGCGACCGTGGCGCTGGCGGTGCCGCTCTACGAGAACCGCAAGGTGGTGGCGACGGCGGTCCTGCCGATGCTGCTGGCGCTGGCGGCAGGTTCCGTCACCGCGATCGTGTCGGTGGTGGTGCTGGCAAAACTCGCCGGCCTGCCGCGCACGGTGATTCTGTCGCTGGCGCCGAAATCGGTCACCGCGGGCGTTGCCATGGGCATCAGCGAATCCCTGCACGCCGACCCCTCGCTCACGGCGGTCTCGGTGATCCTGACCGGCATCATGGGCGCGATCATCGTCACGCCCTTGATGAATCGCAGCGGCATCAGGGATTTTCGGGCGCGCGGCTTCGCAGTCGGGCTCGCCGCCCACGGCATCGGCACCGCTCGCGCATTTCAGGTCGATGTCGTTGCGGGCGCGTTCGCCGCCATTGCCATGAGCCTGAACGCGCTGGTGACGTCGCTGCTGGTTCCGGT
>NZ_JBAURI010000317.1:0-2608 GCF_049581145.1 Bradyrhizobium sp. | reverse complement strand
GGTCTGGTGCCGGATCACCGCGCCCTTGTCCTTGCCCTTGTCGTAGACTGCGAGCACGGATGAATCGGCGGTGATGTGGGCCGAAGTCGGAAACGGCTTGTGGAAGGTGATGTCGCGTTCGCCGTCGACCACCATGACGCGGTTGAGATTCATCTCGCCGGGACCGGCGCCCCAGGCCGCGACGGAGGCAAAGGTCGGCACCACCTTGAGCGGACGCGGCGTGGCGCAGGCCTCGTTGACGAAAGAGAGTTCCTTCTCGTCCATGGGATCTGAGCCCATGCCGATGCCGCAGGCGTAGAGCATCACCTCGCGATCGGAATAGGCATATCTCTGGCCGAGGTTTTCCAGCGCCATCAGCTCCTGGTATTTGATCGGCATTGCGACGTTCTCCTGAACTTCCTGGCTTCAGGCCGGCGTGAAGAACGGCAGCGGCGCGCCCTCGGTCGGCTTGAATACCACCTTCACGGTCTGCCCGATCTTCAGGGTCTCCAGATCGCAATCGACGATGTTGGTCTGCAGCGAAGGACCCTCCTTCAGCGTGACATAGGCGATCGCGTAGGGCCCGGTCGGCGATTTGCGCATCAGGCTGAAACTGTAGATCGTGGCCTCGCCCGAACTCTGCTCCCACGCGGTCTGGTCGGAAAAGCAGAACGGGCAGATCGAGCGCGGAAAATAATGCGGCTCGCCGCAGGCGGTGCAGCGCTTGATCATGAGCTTGCCCTGTTTGGCAGCCTCCCAGAACGCGGCGGTTTCGGGGTTGGTGACCGGGGCCGGATATGTCTTCGCTTCTGCCATCACACACGCTCCAGAATGCAGGTCGAGGCGGCATGGCGAACGCCGAGCAAGCCGCCGGTGCCGTGGGCGATCGCCAGGTCGCAGTTCTTCACCTGCACCTTCGGATGCGCCTCGCCGCGCAACTGCCTGACCGCCTCGATGATCTTGGTCATGCCGCCCCGATTGACCGGATGGTTGCTGCAGAGCCCGCCGCCATCGGTGTTGAACGGCAACTTGCCGACCCCGGAAATCAAGTTGCCGTCGGCGACGAACTTGCCGCCCTCGCCTTTCCTGCAGAAGCCGAGGTCCTCGAGCTGCATTAGCACCGTGATGGTGAAGCTGTCATAGATCGAGGCGTATTTGATGTCTTGCGGCGTCACGCCGGCCTCCTCGAAGGCGCGCGGACCGGACCAGATGCCGGCGGAATAGGTCAGATCGAGATCCTTGCCGCCGCGCGGCCCCTTCATCGCCTCGCCATGCCCGATCAGCCTGACCAGCGGCTTCTTCAGGCTCTTGGCGATCTCCGGCGTCGTCACGATCAGCCCGCCGCCGCCATCGGTGACGACGCAGCAATCCAGGCGGTGCAACGGATCGGAGATCATCGGCGAGTTGAGCACGTCCTCGACCGTGACCACCTCCTTCAGCATCGCATGCGGATTGTATTGGGCGTGATGCGAGGCCGCGACCTTGATCCAGGCCAGCTGCTCGCTGGTGGTGCCGTAGTCGTGCATATGGCGCATGGCACACATGCCATAGGCATTGTGCGTGGTGGCGCCATAGGCCGCCTCGAAATCGATCTCAGCGCCGGCCGGGCGCGGTGGCATCGGTCCGGTGCGCGGCTTGCCGGCCAGCGTGATCAGCGCGATCGAGCATTTGCCGGCCGCGATCGCTTCCGCGGCGTGGCCGAGATGGATCAGATAGGAGCAGCCGCCGGTATCGGTGGAGTCCATATGGCGGACCTTGAGCCCGAGATAATCCACCATCGACCAGAGCCCGCCCGGCGCGTCGCCGGCGCAGAAATAGCCGTCGATATCGGCCTTGGTCAGGCCGGCATCCTCGATCGCGCCCTTGGCGATCTCGGCATGGAGCTGCGCGGTGGACTTGTCGGGTGCGTGCCGGGTCGGATGCTCGTAGATGCCGGCAATGGTGGCTTTGCCCTTGATCGTCAAACTCGCTCTCCGCTGGCGTTTTTGCCCCCGGCAGATTTCTTGACCTGTCGGCACCGCCTTGGCAAGCGGCGAAATATTCCGCGCAGCGAGAGGAAGAGCGTTGTCGTCGTCAGCGTGACCGTGGCGCGCGACCCGCCCACGATTGACGACCGTCATACCCGGCGCATGCGGGGTAGCCAGTACGCCCTGGCCTATCGATTCAAGCACTGACGTCTCTGGGATACAGGGTCGCCCGCGGGCGCGGCCGATGACGGCTGAATTGGGGCGCACTCAAACGCAGATCCGCCTTCTCGCGGCGCGGCGCGCCCGAGGCTCGGAAAAAATCCTTCCACCCCGGAGGGTGTGGGGGATGCCGGGCGCCCGATGCACCCGCAGCCTCGTGTGCGTAGTGGTAGATAGAAGTATGCACACGAGTATTCACAGCGGTCGCACCGGAATCACCCGGCATCCCCGCACGCAGTGGTTTACGGCTTATACGCGCTCTCCTCGGTGACCATGCTTTTTTGCCACCGTCGCCTAACGGAATTGCTTCCGCCGGCTTGACGCCTGTGCCTTGGAGCGTCGGGACCACACGATTTCGCCGTCCGCTGCAGCATCGTTCGTCCGCGTGATGGTGACCACTCACGGGTGCTTGGACCCGCTCTGCAATCCCATCACGCCCGACG
>NZ_JBAURI010000316.1:0-2176 GCF_049581145.1 Bradyrhizobium sp. | reverse complement strand
CCCCGCGCCTCCGCCGCAAGCCAGCGCCGATCAGAACCTTGCCGAAATGGCGCAGCGGCTCGAGGCGGCGTTGCGCCGGCCGCCCGGCGAAGCCATGATACCGCCCGAACCGCCGGCACTGCGGAGCACTGCACGCAGCGAACCGCCGATGGCGCCCCCCTCGCCCGCACCTTCGCCGAAGACGAGCTTCGAGAACCTGGAAGATGAGATGGCCTCCTTGCTCGGCCGTCCCAAATCTTCTTCCTCGTCGTGAGCCGCAAGACAGTCCCGCGTAGAGTTCTATTTTCTGCCGTTCTGATCGCCGCCGCAGCGCTGGCAACGCCGGCGCTCGCGCAGGACATCAGCATCAATCTCGGCGGCAACAATGGCGGCGTCACGGAACGCGCGATCCAGCTGATCGCGCTCATGACGGTGCTGTCGCTGGCGCCGTCGATCCTGGTCATGATGACCGCGTTCACCCGGATCGTGGTGGTGCTGTCGCTGCTCCGCACCGCCATGGGCACCGCCACCGCGCCGCCGAATTCCGTCATCATCGCGCTTGCGCTGTTCCTCACCGCCTTCGTGATGGGACCGGTGCTGCAGAAGTCCTATGACGACGGCATCAAGCCGCTGATCGCCAACCAGATCACGGTGGAGGAAGCCCTGCAGCGCGCCGCCGTGCCGCTGCACGGCTTCATGCAAAAGAACGTGCGCGAGAAGGACTTGAAGCTGTTCATGGATCTGTCGGGTGAACCGCCGCCGGCGACGCCGGACGAGCTCTCGCTGCGCATCCTGATGCCGGCCTTCATGATCTCGGAACTGCGGCGCGCCTTCGAGATCGGCTTCCTGCTGTTCCTGCCCTTCCTGATCATCGACCTCGTGGTTGCGTCCGTCCTGATGTCGATGGGCATGATGATGCTGCCACCGGCCGTGGTGTCGCTGCCGTTCAAGCTGATCTTCTTCGTGCTGGTCGATGGCTGGTCGCTGGTCGCAGGCAGTCTGGTGCAGAGCTATGGCGGCTGATCAGGCCTTGCGATTTCAGCGCCCGGCGCGCAGATCTTGCGGACCTGGAGCGTATTGCGGAAAGCGCGACGGCGGCTTTCCGTGAGACAGTGCGGCCAAAACGGACAAATCGAGCGTTTTCCGATTCAACCTGATCGGAAAACGCTCCAGCGATCTCGCCGCCGCGGGCCCGGAAATCGGCCGACCCGAGTGATCCAATTTGTTCCCGGCGACGTTTTCGGAGAATATCTCCCGAGGCGTCATGACCGCTGGCTCGCAAGCCATTAGATTGTCCGCATGGACCAGAGCCTCGAGGGCGGTATTCCGGCCCGCCAGGCCGCGGCCGACACGGGACGATGACGAAAGGTCCCTGGCGAAGGTGGAGTGGGCTCATCTCATAGGACGCGTCGCGGCCGAGCGCGATGCCGCGGCGTTCAGGACTCTGTTCGAGCACTTCGCGCCGCGGATCAAGGGGTTCTTGCTCAGGACCGGCACGCGCGACGACCAGGCGGAAGAGATTGCCCAGGAAACCATGGCCGCCGTCTGGAGAAAAGCGGAGCTGTTCGATCCCGCGACCTCTGGCGCTGCGGCCTGGATCTTCACCATCGCGCGGAACCTGCGCATCGACGCGGCACGGCGCGCCGCCCGCAGCGTTCAGGTCGATCACGAGGCCGAGCAGGATTATCTGGCGGATCCCGCCGAATCGCCGGAAAGCTCCCTGTCGCGGCTCGAGGAGACCTCGAGAGTTGCTGCGGCGCTGCAGCGTCTTTCGCGGCAGCAATCCGACGTGATCCGGCTGTCGTTCATCGAAGAACGGCCGCATGCGGAAATCGCCGAGCAGCTCGGCATTCCGCTGGGCACAGTGAAGTCGCGCATCAGGCTGGCCATGAGCCGCCTCAGGAATCTGCTGGACCAACCGACATGACCATCGTGCATCACCCCCCCGAACATCTGCTCGCCGCGTTCGCAGCCGGCACGCTCGACCCCGGCGAACATCTGCTCGTCGCGGTTCATGCGAGCGGCTGCGCAGGCTGCAGGCGCTTCGTGCGCGCCGTGGAAGATCTTGGCGGCGCGGCACTCGAGTCCGCCGAACCTGCCCCAATGTCGGCTGGCGCCTTCGAAGCCGTCATGGCCAGCATCGATGGCGCCGCAACTCCGAACACCGTCGCGGCCGGCCCCGCGCCCCGCCACAACC
>NZ_JBAURI010000315.1:0-14285 GCF_049581145.1 Bradyrhizobium sp. | reverse complement strand
GCATTGCCTTCGTCGCGTGGCTTTGCAACATGCTGGCAGGCGGCAGCCTGCTGCCGCAATCCTACGCGTCCGGCGCGGGATATTTTCTCGACACGGTCTGCTTCACGATCGTCGCATCGGGCCTGTCCGGACTGTCCAGGGAGAGCTTTGGTCCGCTCATCGGCCGGATCGACCGGACGCTTGGCGAGTGGTCCTATTTCGCCTTCCTGGTGCAGTGGCTGTGCGGCTTCGTGGTCGTGAGCACCGTGCTCGGCGGCGAGCAGCGCGGCTGGCTGTTGCTGGCAGCTGTCACGCCCCTCGTCCTCGTCGCATGCGCGGGCTTTGCCGTGCTGAACCGCCGCTGTCTGGAGCCGCTGCGCGATTGGGTCCGAGGCGGCTCTGGACGACGAACTGCGATTGCGACCGTGACATTGGCGAGCGAGCCGCGTTGACGGAGAAGATATCTCACACGATCCGCGAGGTCTTGTCGCCCCAATAGCGGTCGCGCAGCAGCCGCTTGTAGAGCTTGCCGGTCGGCAGGCGCGGCAGTTCGTCCGCAAAATCGATCGAGCGCGGCACCTTCTGGCGCGACAGCGTGTGGCTGCAGAACGCGATCAATTCATCGGCGAGCGCTTCGCACGGCTCGATCCCCGGCATCGGTTGCACCACCGCCTTCACCTCCTCGCCGAGGTCGGGGTTGGGAACGCCAAACACGGCGGCATCCGCGATCTTGGGATGGGTGATCAGGAGGTTCTCGCATTCCTGCGGATAGATGTTGACGCCGCCCGAGATGATCATGAAGGTCGCGCGGTCGGTGAGATAGAGATAGCCGTCCGCATCGACATAGCCGACGTCGCCGACCGTGCTCATGCTGCCGTCCGGCGAGCGCGCCTCCTTGGTACGTTCGGCATCGCCGAAATATTCGAACGGCGAGGCGGTCTTGAACCACACCGTGCCCGGCGTGCCGGTCGGACATTCCTGCATGGTTTCGTCGAGAATATGCAACTCGCCGAGCAGCACCTTGCCGACGGTGCCGCGATGCGCAAGCCATTCCGCACTGCTGCAGGCGGTGAAGCCGAGGCCTTCGGTCGCGCCGTAATATTCGTGGATGATCGGTCCCCACCATCGGATCATGTCGTCCTTGACCAGCGCGGGGCAGGGCGCGGCGGCATGGACCGCGATCTCGAGCGACGACAGGTCATAGCGCGTTCGGAGTGCCTCGGGCAGCTTCAGCATGCGCGAGAACATCGTCGGCACCAGCTGGCTGTGGGTGACGCCCCAATATTCGACGAGTTGCAGATAACGTTCGGGGTCGAACTTCTCCATGATGATCACGGTGCCGCCCATCCGGATCGTCAGGTTGACGGCGGCCTGCGGCGCCGAATGATACAGCGGCGCGGGCGAAAGGTAGATCATGCCTTCGCGGTAGTGCCAGAGTTTTTGCAGGAAATCGAACAGCGGCAGCTGCTGTTCGGGCGGTTGCTGCTGCAGCGGGCGCAGGATGCCCTTCGGCCGACCCGTGGTGCCGGACGAATACAGCATCGCGGTGCCGACCGCCTCGTCCGGAATCGGTGTCTTCGGCAGGGCCGCGGTCACCTCGTCCAGCCCTACGATACACTCGTTTTCGCTTGCGCCGTCGGCGACGACGCAGAGCTCGATTGCGGGACACGCCTCGAGCGCCTCGCGGGCGATCTCGAGCTTTGCCACCGAGGTGATCAGAATGCGCGACCGGCTGTTGTTGAGGATATAGGCCAATTCGCCCGGCGTGAGATACGAATTGACGCAGGTGAAATAGAGACCGGAGCGCTCGCCCGCGCCGCAGGCTTCAAGGTAGCGGTTGTTGTTCTCCATGAAGATCGCATAATGATCGAGCCGCTGCAGCCCGCGTTGTCGAAACAGATGGGCCAGCCGGTTGCACCGCGCCTCCAGTTCGCGGTAGGTCACCGCCTCGCCGGTCGAGGCCATGATGAAGGCCGGCTGTAGCGGCCGCAGATGCGCATGTTTGCCAGTATACATTATCGTCCCAATCCCCCTTAAGCGGCCAACAAAAGGATCTCGCGCACCGCGTTCGGGCCGTCGATCCGGCGCGGATTGCGCGGAACCCATGGCGTCGCCATCGCCTGCTGCGCGATCGCATCGAAATGCTCGGCGTCGACGTTGACCTCACGCAGGCTGCGCGGCATGCCGAGATCGCGGATGAAGCGATCCAGCACGTCGGCTGCGTCCGCGCCGGGCTGCCCCATTGCGACTGCGACCAGCGCTTGCCGATCGCCGTTGTCCGGCCTGTTCCAGCGCATCACCGCCGGCAGCATCACGCAGGACGTATAGCCATGCGGCACGCCGTAGCCGGCGCCGAGCACGTAGCCGATGCCATGGCTCGCACCCATTGGCACGCCCGCTGTGAGCGGCCCGGTCGAAAGCCAGGTGCCGATCATGCAGTCCATCCGCGCGTCGAGGTCGCGCGGATCGGCCTTCACCCGCGGCAGCCCGCCGGCCAGCATCGCAAGTCCATGGAGCGCCTGGGCGTCGGCGTAAGGATGGGCCTCGCGCGAGCAGATGCCTTCGACGCAATGGTCGACCGCGCGGATTCCCGTCGACAGGAACAGCCATTCCGGCGTGTGCATGGTCAGCGCCGCATCAAGGATCACCGCACGCGGCATGGCGAGGTCGTGGCGCAGCGCTTCCTTGACCTTGCTGCGCTGGTTGGTGACGCCGGCAATGGCCGAGAACTCGCCGCCGGCGATCGTGGTCGGCACGCTGATCTGGCGGACGGACGGCGGCCGCATCGCGGGCGCTGAGCCCTTCACCGCGCGGATGCTGTCGATCGTCTCGACGCTTCGGACGTCATTGGCGAGACAGAGCTGCACCGCCTTGGCGCCGTCGGTGATCGAGCCGCCGCCGACGGTGACGATGAGGTCGGCGTTGGCGGCTCGCGCCTGCTCGGTGGCCGCGATGACGGCCTCGCGCGGCGTGTGCTGCGGCATCGCGTCGAAGGTCGCGACACAGTGCGACCCCAGCGCCGCGCGGATCTTCTCGATTTCGTCGGTCTGCCGGTTGAGCGTGCCGGACACCATCAGGAAGGCGCGCGCGGCCTCGAGGCGATCCATCTGCGCGACGATCGCCGCTGCGGCCGGCTGGCCGAACACGACCTCGTCCATCGCGCCGAAAACGACACGCCCTCTGTGCACGCGCTTGTCCTCCCGGGACGATTGTCTTGTATTGTTTGTGACAATCTAGCCAAAACCTGCCGCGGCGTCATGCCCCAAGATTGGCTCCGGGGATTTATCCCAAAAAGTGCCTCGACATTTCGGGCGGGCCCTCATGCCGGCCGCCCTCGGTATCGACCGGCTCCGGCTCGGAAATGCGGCAGGCGGTCGGCGTCGCCGTGTTCTTCGGGATGCCGGGCGTGACATTGTTCGGCCTGATCGTCACGCCAGTGTCCTCAATGCTGGTGCGCAATCTCGCCGACGGCTCGCGGCGCGAGGTTCCGCAGCCGGAAGCGGCCGCATAGCAGAGCCGGGCCGGGGCGGTTGCGCGAAATCGATCCTGCGCGAAAGTCATGCTACGCGAAAGAATTGGGCAGCGGCTGCGTTTTGAAATATCGTGCGCGTGATCAATCTTGCTGGGAGACAAAGATGAAACGGACATTGGCGGCGGCGGTCGCGATGGTCACCCTTTTGCTCGCGCTGCCGGCGTCGGCCGAGGGCGTCAAGATCGGCATCCTGAACGATCAGTCCGGTGTCTACGCGGATTACGGCGGCAAATATTCGATCGAGGCCGCCAAGATGGCGATCGAGGATTTCGGCGGCAACGCGCTGGGACAGCCGATCGAACTCGTCACCGCAGATCACCAGAACAAGCCCGATCTCGCCACCTCGATCGCACGACGCTGGTTCGATACCGAAAACGTCGACATGATCACCGAGCTCACGACCTCGTCGGTGGCGCTCGCGGTTCAGGCGCTCGCCAACGACAAGAAGAAGATCGATATCGTGGTCGGCGCGGCGACGTCGCGCATCACCGGCGATGCCTGCACGCCCTACGGCTTCCATTGGGCGTTCGATACCCACGCGCTCGCGGTCGGCACCGGCGGTGCGCTGGTCGAGGCCGGCGGCGATACCTGGTTCTTTCTGACCGCCGATTATGCGTTCGGCTACGCGCTGGAAAAAGATACCAGCGACATCGTCACCGCCAAGGGCGGCAAGGTTCTCGGCTCGGTGCGCGTTCCCCTGAACTCGTCTGATTTCTCGTCGTTCCTGCTGCAGGCCCAGAGCTCGAAAGCCAAGATCATCGGGCTTGCCAATGCCGGGCTCGACACCACCAATTCGATCAAGCAGGCCGCCGAATTCGGCATCGTCAAGGGCGGCCAGAAGCTGGCGGGCCTCCTGATGACGCTGTCCGAGGTGCACGGCCTCGGGCTCGAAGCTGCCCAGGGCCTGGTCCTCACCGAAGGCTTCTACTGGGATCACGACGACAGGTCGCGCGCCTTCGCGGAGCGCTTCTTCAAGCGCACCGGACGCATGCCGAGCATGATCCATGCCGGGACCTATTCGGCGACGCTGAGCTACCTGAAGGCGGTGCAGGCCGCCGGCACCAAGGACTCTGACGCAGTGGCCAGGAAGCTGAAGGAACTGCCGGTCGACGACGCCTTTGCCCAGGGCAAGGTGCTGGCGAACGGCCGCATGGTCCACGACCTCTATCTGTTCGAGGTCAAGTCGCCTGCGGAATCCAGGAAGCCGTGGGACTACTACAAGCAGCTCGCGGTCGTTCCCGGCGACAAGGCGTTCTTCACGGCGAAGGAGAGTGGCTGCCCGCTGACCAAGTAAGCCGCGATCGCTGGATCGCCATTGACCCACCGGCAGCGGCTGCTCCAACTGACAGCGGCCGCGATGTGGGGTGTGTGCGAGACAGCCGCGGGGAATGGCGCCCGCTAAATAACCGATACGTACACTGATACCATTGATTGTATCCACCGCGAAACATTCGTTCTGCATCGAAAATAGCTTCCGTTAAGCTATGCTGAGGAAGGATATCGAGTCGCGTGTGCGTCTCGCGAAAAATCAGCACCGAGGCTGGCGCAGCCTGTCGCATCGAATGATTGATGTTGTCTCGTTCACTGGATTGATAAGTCACAGCAATGAGTAATGGCGCACCCGAGCTGCTGCAGCGCTTTCCGGTCTTTGCGACGTCGAATGCCGAGGAGCTGAAGCATTTTGCGTCGACATTGCTCGGCGCCACCCTGCGCGATCTCGCCAACGCCCGTCAATTTACGGCGCGCGTCAATCTGATTCAGATCAAGGAGACCGAACTGGCCTTCGGCGCCACCAGTTCCGATCTCGTGGCGGATCACGTGGCGGCCGACTTCATTCGGCTGCAGATCGCGCTCAGCGGCCGCGGTGCGACCATGGTCGGTGGGATTGAGACGGATATCAACGGGGATCAGCTGGCGATCACGCCTGCGGGCGCGCCCTGGCGCATGTTTTGCGGAGCGGGGCATCAGCGCTTGACGCTTCGCCTCGACCGAACGGCGCTGCTGTGCAAATTGACCGCGCTGATCGGCGTCAGGCCGCGGGGCGAACTGACGTTCGATCCCGCCATCGACGCCAGGCAGCCTTACGCGCAAGGCCTGCTGCGACTGGTGCGTTGTCTGGCCGAGCAGCTCGACGCGACGTCGTCAAAATTGCCGGACGCCGCCTGCATCGAGCTCGAGCAGGCGATCGAGACGGCGTTCCTCTGGGCGAGCCGCCATAGCTTCAGCCATCTGCTGGAGCGCGAGGCCAGAATGCCGGCGCCCGGTCTCGTGCGCCGGCTGGAGGAATATATCGAAGCCCACAGGCACGAGGGGATCACGATCCAACGGCTGGCGATCGAAGCGGGCGTCAGCGCGCGCTCGATTTTCCGGGCATTCGAATTGGCCCGCGGCTATTCGCCGATGGCGTTCGCCAAAATGGTGCGGCTGAAGCGGGCGAGGGAGGCGTTGCTGTCCGGCGATCCCAGCGTGAGCGTAACGGCGATCGCCTTCGAGTGCAATTTCGCCAACCCCGGTCACTTCGCCAGAGACTACCGCACCGCCTTCGGCGAACTGCCCTCGCAAACCCTGCAGCGGACGCGCCGCTGATCGAGTGGCATCGCGTCAGCCGGCCTGGATCAGGCGCCAGATGATGGTGCCCAGCGAGCCGAGCAGCAGCACCGCGCAGGCGAGTGCCTGGATCGCAAAGCCCGGTCCGCGCTTTTCAGCGGCTTTCGCATAGCCGGTCATGTAGAGGATGCGGCCGGCGATCCAGACCAGGCCCATGACGGCTGCGACCGCATCGCTGTCGTAGACCGCGAACAGCCAGAGCGACGGCAGGAAGATCGGCATCCACTCCAGCGTGTTCATCTGCACGCGGAACACCCGCTCGAAGTCGGAATTGCCTGATATGGCCGGCGCCTTGACGCCGAATTTGGCGCGCGCCCCGCCGACGCGCATGGAGGTGATGAAGTAGAAGATGATCGCCAGGCATGTGACGAGTGCGGTGAAGTGATACATCGTGATGGTCCCCCTTTGAAAGACGGCCGAATCTAATAGCCGGTCAGCTCCAGATATCCCACGCCGCTGTGACTGCCATGAAAGCCGATCGGGCCCTCCCAATAGGCAAAACTGGTCCCCATCCAGGCCTTCGGGTTGAGAGGCGCGCATTCGATTGCGAGCTCGAGCGAGGGGACGGCGACCTGCCAGCGCACCGGGAGCTTCCGTCCTTCGATGTCGACCGTACCTTGCGGCGTCATGCGGATATCGGTTGCAGCGAGCGGCCGGGCGCCGCCATCGGGCGAAATGAAGCTGCCGGACACATAATCATCGCCATCGTTCTGGCGCATCCGGTACAGCATCAGCTTCTCGCCGCTGGTGAAATGCAGCGCGAACCAGTCCCATCCGGTCTGGTCGGAGGCGAGCGGCTGGCTGCTCCATTCGCGGTCCATCCAGGCCTGCCCGGTGACATCGATCGGGTGGTCGTCGATCGTGACGCGGCCGCTCACTCTGAAAAACGGCTGGCTGTAATAATACGACGCCTGTCCGCGCTGTGATTTCCTGCTGTAGCCCGCCTCGCCTTGCAGCACCAGCGGACGATCGGCCTCGAGCTTGAGCGCATAGGCAAAATCCTTGGCCGCGGCGGTGAGCTCGAGCGGCGAGACGGTGTCGGGATTCATCGGTCCGAGCCCACGCATCTGCCAGGCATCGATCCAGGCCTGAAATGGCTTCGTTTCCACGCCGGCCTGACCGACGCCGCCGCGCGCAAAGGTCTGGCTAACGCGATGGGTGTCGGCGCGGGTGACGGCGGCATGGGCCATCCAGATCTGCTGGCTGGCCCATCCGTCCTCTTTGCCGCCGGGCGCCATCGCCTGGCGAAACAGCGTCCACTGCGTGCCGTAGGCTGTGCCGCCGGCATCGACGAGATTGGCGGTCACGTACCACCACTCGATGCGGTAGTCCGGATGCGGACCGTGATCGGCCGGAAACGCAAAGACCTTGCCGGGCGTCACTGCCGCGAATCCCCGAGCCTCGTCGGAAAGCCCGGCAAAACCCTGCGCAAGCGCGGGCTTTGGCGTGACAGCGAGAAGCCCGAGGGCACTTGCGAAAGCGCGCCGCGACAGTCCGAGATCAGCGCTCATTGGCGAACACCTTGACCAGATTGGCCGGCTGCATCCGCGCCAGCCGCAGGACCGGCAGCAGCGAGGCGAGCAGCGCTGCCGCCATTGCGACGCCGACCAGCTTGACGAGCTGCCACGGAAAGACATGGAACGGCAGCCGCCAGCCGAACGCCTTCACGTTCACGATCGCGATCAGGCACCATGCAACGGCGAGGCCGAGCGGAAGCGCGAACAGCGCCGTGACGAACGCGACCGACAGCGTCTTGGTGAGCTCGATTGCCGCAAGTCGCCGCCGCGTGACGCCCATGGCCCATAACGGCGCGAGCTGCGGCAGCCGGGAATTGGCCAGTGTCAACAGGCTGGTCAGCAGCGCGACGCCGGCGACGCCGAGCGTGAAGGCGTTGAGCGCGGCGGTCACGGCGAAGGTGCGGTTGAAGATCCGCTTCGACTCCGCTTTGACCGTGGACTGATCGAGCAGGTTGCGGCCATCGAGGCCGAACCTGTCCGACACCGCCGCGATCACCCCCGGTATGTCGGCGGGCGCGACCCGCAGCGCCAGCCGGGTCTGCGGCGTATCGGGAAAATGCCGGGCCAGTGCAGCAGCATTGACGGCGATCTGGCCCTTGGGGTCGCCGTAGTCGGCATAGATGCCGGCGACCGTGATCGGCCATTCGTCGCCGGGCGCAGGCAATGCGATGCGGTCGCCGATCGCCAGATTCATGCGGCGCGACAATTGCTCGCTGATGAAGCCGCTGTCACCAGCCCGCAGCCTGTCCCAGCCGTCCGCCGTGGCCTGCAGCAGCGGCCAGTGATCCCGATAGGTGGCGTGGTCGGGCAGGCCGAGCACTTCGATCGGCTGGCCGTCCAGTTGTGCCTCGGTCCGGGCGCCGGTCAGAACGGCCTGCACGTCGGAGCGTTCGCTGAGGAAGGCCTTGATCGCTGCGGCCTGCGCATTGTCCGCCGCCAAGATGTAGACATCGGCGGCGAGCCGGCCGTCGAGCCAGACCAGAAAGGTGCGGCTGAACGTTTCCACCATGGTGGCGACGCCGACATTGACCGAGAGCGCAAGCAACAGCGCCATCAGCGCCAGCGACAGCCCCGACAGCTGCTGGCGGCTGTCGGCCCAGAACCATTCCGCGAGCGCGCGGCGGGCGTTGTGCTGGCCGATGCTGAGCACGATCTCGAGCAGTGCGGGCAGGATCAGCGCCGCGCCAAGCAGCAGGGCCGCCAGCACCGCAAATCCGGCCAGCAGCGAGTTGCCGAACCACAACAGCGCGCCTGCGACGGCGAAGACGGCAAGCGCGAGGGCGCTCTGCAGGATCAGCCAGCGGTGCTGCGCCTGTTGCCAGGCGTAGGGCTGCGCCGCAGCCAGGATCGGCAGCCGGATCGCCTTGGCGAGGCTGGTGGTCGCCGCGGCGAGCGCGCCGGCAACGCTGATGACGAGGCCGGCAATCCACCATGCCGGCCTCAAGGTCAGTTCGCCGGGGATCTCGGCGCCATAGAGACCGCGCAGCGACGCCGCCACGTCAGGCAGCAATGCGGCCGCGATCAGATAGCCGCAGATCAGGCCGATCAGGCCCGCGACCAGGGCCAGCGAGACCAGTTCGAGCACCAGCATGCTGTTCAGGAGCCGCGCGGAGACGCCGCACGCCCGCAAGGTCCGCAACATAGGCAGGCGCTGTTCAAAGGTCAGGCCGATCGCCGAATTGACGATGAAGAGCCCGACAAAAAACGACAACAGTCCGAACGCCGTGAGGTTGAGGTGAAAGCTGTCCGTGAGGCGCTCCAGGTCGCTCTCGGCTTCGGGCTCGACCAGACGGAGCCGGTCACCGGTCACGTTGGCGAGCGGCTGACGCGGGCCACCGGTCTTGCCGAGCAGAAGCCGCGAAATCTGGTCGGGCCGGTTCAGGAGTTTTTGCGCAATCCCGATATCGACGACCAGCACGTCGGGCACGAGCTGCGGCTGCACCTTGAGCGGCGGCAGCGTCAAGCCACTGCCGAGAGTAGGCGACGCGCCTTCGACAAGCCCGAGATCCGACAATGTTTCGGGAGCGACCAGGGTCTGGCCCGGCGGCGTGATGAAGGCCTGCAAATCGCTTCGTCCGATCGAGGGCGCAGTGCCGACTTCGGCCGGCAGCGTCACTGGCTCGATACCGAGCAGCCGGTAACTGTGCCCCGCGATCTGGACGCGGCCTTCGAGCACCGGCGACGCCGGCCAGCCGGCGCGTCGCAGCTTGACGAACAGATCTTGCGGGAAGGCCGTGCCGTCCCGGCTGACCAGCATCGCCGTGCGCGTGCCGCCAAACACGGCGGCGGCGCGGTCATAGGAGTTGCGGGCCTGAAGGTTCAGCGCCTGCACGCCGCTCCACAGCGCGGTCGCGGCAATCAGCCCGATCAGCAGCGTGGCGAGCTGCATCGGATGCCGCCGCCAATGGCTCAATAGCACCGCCAGGGTCCAGAGCGCGCGTCTCATCTGATCAGTCCCGCATGCAGCGTGACGTGACGGTCAAGCGTCGCGGCCAGCCGCGTGCTGTGCGTGACCATCAGGAAACCGCAGCCGGTCCGCGCCACCAGATCGCGCGTCAGCGCGAGCACGTCGTCGGCCGTTGCCTCGTCGAGATTACCGGTCGGCTCGTCGGCGAGCAACAGCAGCGGCTTGGTCGCCAGCGCGCGGCCGATCGCGACCCGCTGCTGCTGGCCGCCGGACAATTGTTCGGGATAGCGTTTCAGGAGCTTGTCGAGTCCCAGCCGCTCCACCAGCTCGGCATGCCAGGCGGCGTCGTGGCGGCCGGCGATGCGGGCCTGGAAGGCGAGATTATCGGCGACACTGAGGCTCGGGATCAGATTGAACTGCTGGAACACCAGGCCCAGCCGGTCGCGCCGCAGGGCCGCGCGTCCGGCGTCGGACAGCGCGGTTACGCAGGTCTCATCGAGCCGGATCTCGCCGCCATCGGCGGCATCAAGCCCGGCGATCAGATGCAACAGCGTGCTTTTTCCGGAACCGGATTCGCCGGTCAGCGCGACGCGCTCGCCGGCGGCGACCGCGAGATTCACCCCGCGCAGCACGGCGACCTGCTCGCCGGCGGAGCGGTAGGTCTTGGTCAGGTCGCGAACGCTCAGCAAGATCGGACGGCCGCGTTGGGCATGGGCAACGCGATCACTGCGGCTTCTGGAATTTCAGGACGAACTCGTCGACCGGCACGGCGGGATGGAACACCGGAACGTCCCTGGGATCTTCCGGATGGTGCAGGAAATCGCCTTTGGCGGTGAGCCTGAAGCCGGCGGCCTCGATTTCCTTGCGCAGCGTCGCTTCCTCGATGCGATGCAGCGTCTTGCCGACGGCGGTGCCGTCACCCGGCTTTGCTGCATGGTCGGCGATGACGAGGAAGCCGCCGGGCTTGAGGGCCGCGAACATCTTCTCGTTCATCCTGGCGCGATCGACCGGCATGTAAGTCATGTCGTGATAGGCGAAGAAGAAGGTGATGAGGTCGAGGCCGGAAACATCCGGCGGGATCGGGTCGTCGAAATCCCTGATGATATGCACGACATTGTGCATAGCAGGATTTTTCGCGCGGACGTCGAACTTGTCCTTCACCCGCTCCATGACCGCGGCGGAATCCTGGGCGTAGACGACGCCGCCGGGTCCGACGGCGCGCGCCAGCAGTTCCGTGCTGTAACCGGCGCCGGCTTCCATATCCAGCACCTTCATGCCGCTGACGACGCCGGTGAACGCCAGCATCTTGGCAGGCTGCCGGCGCTGATCGGTTTGCCGGTCGGCGTCGCTGCGGTCGGGCGAGGCGACGATGGCCTCGTAATCCGGCGTGTTGCTGCCGTGGTTGGCGTCTTGATTGGTTTGTTGCGCGCGCGTCGCTGACAGGGTCAGCATGCCGACCATGAACACGCAGGCCACACGACGAAGGGGCGGTCTCGTCATGGTAACTCCCTCGGGCAGAGCCGTGATGCATACCAAGGCTGTGGTGGCAGATCACGGTCTCAAAAATGTGACGACGCATTCGTGACCTGGTTGTTGGATATCAGCACGACACCGTCAGGCAGCAGCGTGGGACACTCGATCCTGTTGCAGTGCGTGACCAAATGCTTGGTTGCCTTGGCGCCGAAGCGGCCTGTAGCATGCTCAAACGCCCGACGACAGGGCTTGCGAAGGATATGACGAGGAAGGGATCATGGCCGCGCAGCCGACCCCAAAGGGCGCCTGGAAGATCACGTTTCTGCTATTTCTGTTCATGCTGGTGAATTTCGCCGACAAGATCGTCGTTGGTCTTGCCGGCGTGCCGATCATGACCGAGCTGAAGCTCGATCCGGAGCGGTTCGGCCTGCTCGGCTCCTCGTTCTTCTTCCTGTTCTCCGTCTCGGCGATCGCGGTGGGCTTCGTCGTCAACCGCATCGAGACCAGATGGGTGCTCTTGATGCTCGCGCTGATCTGGGCGTTGGCGCAATTCCCGATGCTGGGAACGGTCAGTGTCTCCACGATTCTGGTCTGCCGCGTCGTCCTGGGCGCCGGAGAGGGCCCCGCGAGCTCAGTCGCGGCGCATGCCATCTTCAAATGGTTCCCGGACGAGAAGCGCACGCTGCCGATCGCGATTCTGTCGCAGGGCTCGGCATTCGGCGTGATCCTCGCAGTCCCTGCGCTGAACTGGCTGATCGTCAATCACAGCTGGCATTATGCGTTCGGCGCGCTCGGCATAGCCGGCTTGATGTGGGCTGTGGCCTGGCTGATCCTCGGCAAGGAGGGCCCGCTGGTGCAAACCGCGGCGATGGCCGCCGGTGAACGCCGCATTCCCTATTTTCAGTTGTTGACCTCTCGCACCTTTGTCGGCTGCGTCACGTCGACCTTCGGCGCCTACTGGGCGCTGTCACTGGGGCTGACCTGGTTTACGCCCTTCATCGTCAATGGCCTGGGCTTCGCGCAGCAAGAGGCCGGCTTCATCTCCATTCTGCCATGGGTGTTCGGCGCCGTGATCGTGTTGCTCACCGGCTGGATATCGCAGGTGATGCTGGCGCGCGGTTTTACCACGCGCGGTGCCCGCGGTGTGCTCGGTGCGGCGCCCTTGATCGCCGGTGGTGCCATTATTGCCGTGCTGCCGCATGTCGCGCCAGGCGGCCTGATGATCGCGCTCCTCGTTGTCGGCTCCGGCCTGTGCGGATCGATCTATGTGGTCTGCGCGCCAATGATCAGCGAGTTCACGCCGGTGTCACAGCGCGGCGCGGTGATCTCTATCTACGGCGCGCTCTATACGCTGGCCGGCATCCTCGCGCCTGCGGTGATGGGCAGCGTGATCCAGCATTCGGACTCGCTGCTCGACGGCTATATGATCGGCTTCACCATCAATGCGGGCATCATGGTCGTATCCGGATTGCTCGGCCTGACGCTGCTCTGGCCCAACACCGAGCGCGCGCGGTTGATGAGTCGGGAAACGATACAGCCGAAATTTGCATAGGGCGGCGCTGCGCAGCCATATAGCGTGGGCAAAGCGCGCGTGCCCACCAAATTCCTTGAGGCCGGGCGCACGATCGGTGGGCACGGCGCAAGGGCGCCTTTGCCCACCCTTAAGAATCGATCGCTGTTTACGACGCCGCGGCTTCGAGGCTTGGCGATATCTTCTGCGCGCCGCGCACCAGGCGGCCCGGCCGCGCACCGGTCGCGCTGCCGTCACGTTGGGTCACCACGCCGGACACGAGGGTTACGTCATAGCCGTCAACCTGCTGCAGCAGGCGCCGGCCGCCGACCGGCAGGTCGTAATGCACCTTGGGCGGATGCAGATGCAGCCGGTCATAGTCGATGACATTGACGTCGGCCTTGTAGGCGGGCGCCAGCAGGCCGCGATCGGAGAGGCCGACCGAGAGCGCGGTCTTGCGCGACTGCGCCGCCACCACGAACGGGATCGACAGCTTCTCGCCGCGCTTTCGGTCGCGGGTCCAGTGCGTCAACAGATAGGTCGGGAAACTGGCATCGCAGATGATGCCGCAATGCGCGCCGCCGTCGCTGAGGCCCGGCACCGCGCGTGGATCGCTCAGCATCTCGCGCGTCGCGTCGAGATTGCCGTCGGCATAATTGAGGAACGGCACGTAGAGCATGCCGCGGCCTTCATCCGACAGCATGGCTTCATAGGCGAGCTCTTCCGGCTTGCACCCCTGGCGGCGGGCCTGCGGGCCCAGCGCGTTCTCCGGCGGCTGTTCGTAATCCGGAGGATTGCCGAGCAGATACATCTTGTCGTAGTTCGGCCGGAAGAACAGCGGATCGTCGGTCGCGGTCGGGACTTCGTTGAGGATCGCCGCGCGCCGCTCGGGCTGGCGCAGCTGCGCGAGACGCTCGGCGAGCGGCAGCTCCGCGATCTGCCGGTAGCTCGGATGGGTCTGGAACGGGTTGCGGGACAATTCGAGGCCGAGCAGCAACCCGACCGGCCGCGCCGCGATCTGCGCGGTGATCGACAGACCCCGCGCGGCAGCCGCATTGATCTCGTCGAGCGTCTGGCGCCAGCGTCGCGGCGCCTTGTCGTTCTGGGTGATCGAGAAGGTAATCGGACATCTGGTGTTGTCCGCCACCCGCAGCATCATCGGCAGGTCTTCGTGGATGGTCGAGGGATCGAGCACGAATTGCAGCACGCTCGGACCCTGGCCATGCATGGCCTCGGCGATCGCGGTCAGTTCGTCCTCGC
>NZ_JBAURI010000314.1:0-9804 GCF_049581145.1 Bradyrhizobium sp. | reverse complement strand
GGTCTGGTGCTAGCGCACCATCCCGGAATGAGGGCCAAAACTCAGGTAGTCACTCCGCCGGTTGTTTGCTCTCGCTCAAATACGCCTGATAGGTGAGCTTGATCCCGTCATGGAGCGCCGTGCTTGCGCGCCAGCCGAGTTTGGCGAGCCGCTCGACGTCGAGCAGCTTTTGCGGCGTGCCGTCAGGCCGCGAAGGATCATAGCTGATCGTGCCGGTATAGCCGACGACGCCGGCCACCACGCGGGCGAACTCCGCGATGGTGATGTCCTTGCCGGTGCCGATATTGACAAGCTCGTCGCTCGAATAGGTCTTCATCAGATGGATGCAGGCGTCCGCGAGATCGTCGACATAGAGGAACTCGCGCCGCGGTGTGCCGGTGCCCCACACCACGACATTGGAAGCCCCTGAAACCTTCGCCTCGTGAAACCTTCGGATCAGCGCGGCGACGACGTGGCTATATTCGGGATGGTAGTTGTCGCCGGGTCCATAGAGATTGGTCGGCATCACGTTGGTGAAGTCGCTGCCATACTGGCTGCGATAGGCCTCGACCAGCTTGATGCCCGCGATCTTGGCGATCGCATAGGGCTCGTTGGTCACTTCCAAGGGACCAGTCAGGATCGAATCCTCGCGCAGCGGCTGGGCTGCGAGTTTCGGATAGATGCAGGACGAGCCGAGAAACATCAGCTTCTCGACGCGATTGAGATAGGCGGCGTGGATCACGTTGGCGGCGATCGCCAGATTGTCGTAGAGGAATTCCGCACGCAGCG
Source organism: Bradyrhizobium sp. (assembly GCF_049581145.1). GTDB lineage: Bacteria > Pseudomonadota > Alphaproteobacteria > Rhizobiales > Xanthobacteraceae > Bradyrhizobium. The sequence goes on along the minus strand of NZ_JBAURI010000314.1, from coordinate 9,036 downwards.
TGTTGTTGGCGACGATGCCGCCGACTTTCGCGGCCGCCAGGAACACCACCTGCGGCGTCTTGGACGTGAACCAGTCGAACACCGCGGCCTGGTCGCGCAGATCGAGCTCGCGCCGCCCGACCGTCAAGAGCTCGGACTCCTCCAGCGCCAGCCGGCGCACGAGCGCGCCGCCGACCATGCCGCGATGGCCGGCCACGAAGACCGTTTTGCCCTTCAGCTCAAACGGGATGCTTGCCATTGGCGGCCTCCAGCCGGGCGATCTTGAGGTCGCCGGCGACCATTTCCTTCACCAGTTGCGCGAAGCTGGTCTTTGGCTTCCAGCCGAGCTTCTCGCGCACCTTGCTGGGATCGCCGATCAGGAGGTCGACCTCGGTTGGACGGAAATAGGTCGGATCGATGCGCACCACGGCCTTGCCGCTCTTCTTGTCAATTCCGGTTTCCTCGATCCCCTGGCCGCGCCACTGGATGCTGCGGCCGACCTCGGCGAAGGCCAATTCGACGAATTCGCGCACCGAGCGCGTCTCGCCGGTCGCCAGCACGAAATCGTCCGGCTCGTCCGCCTGCAGGATCGCGTGCATGCCCTCGACATAGTCGCGCGCGTGCCCCCAGTCGCGCTTGGCCTCGAGGTTGCCGAGATAGATCGCATCGTCCAGGCCCAGCTCGATGCGGGCGACGCCGCGGGTGATCTTGCGCGTCACGAAGGTCTCGCCGCGAATCGGGCTTTCATGGTTGAACAGGATACCATTGGCCGCGAAGATCCCGTAGGCCTCGCGGTAGTTCACGGTGATCCAGTAGCCGTAAAGCTTGGCGACGCCGTAGGGCGAACGCGGATAGAACGGCGTGGTTTCCTTCTGCGGGATCTCCTGGACCAGGCCATAGAGCTCCGACGTCGAGGCCTGGTAGAACCGGGTCTCCTTTTCCATGCCGAGAATGCGAATCGCCTCCAAAAGCCTGAGCACGCCGAGGGCGTCGGCATTGGCGGTATATTCCGGGCTTTCGAAGCTGACGCCGACATGACTCTGGGCGGCCAGATTATAGATCTCGGTCGGGCGGATCTGCTGCATCAGCCGGATCAGATTGGTCGAATCCGTCATGTCGCCATAATGCAGCAGGAACGGGACATTGCCGGCGTGGCGGTCCTCATAGAGGTGATCGATGCGTGCCGTGTTGAACGAGGACGACCGCCGCTTCACACCATGGACCGTGTAGCCCAAACCGAGCAGATATTCGGCAAGATAGGCGCCATCCTGCCCGGTCACGCCGGTGATCAGCGCGACGCGCCGTTTTGAACCCTGTACCGCCATGTCTTCTCCGAACCTCGCGCCGGAGCCCTCGAAGGAACCGCGGCGCGCCACGCACCTTACCGATCAGCCAACCGGCGCGGCGCAGGCCATAACATCCGACCGTACCTCAAGTCTAATGCCAATACGTGACCTAAAATCCCATCAAATCAGGCCGATAGAGCCCAAAACGGAATTAGGCTTTCGGCTATTGGCCGCGCTGCGCCAACACTCCGGATCGGGGATCGGTGCCTCGCCACATTCGGGCCGAAGCAGCCCTGCTTTTTCGGCCACTGGAGGCCTTGCGCCATGAGATCCCTGGCAAAACGCCGATTTCCGCTGGCCGATTTCCACAGGCCGATTTCCTCCTGGGTGATCGATGGGGTCAGAACCTGCGCACCAGGTCGATGACTTCGTCCTGCTGCGCAGGCGTGATTTCCGCAAACATCGGCAAGGACAGGATGCGGCCCTGGTCGGCGAAGGCGTTCGGGAACTCGTCGGGACGATGGTTGAAGCGGCCATAGGCTTCGAGGAACGGCAACGCGGTCGGATAGTTGATCGCGGTCTGCACGCCGTTGGCGGTCAGATAGGCAGCCAGCTCGGCGCGGCGCGGATGGCGGATGGTGTAGAGGTGATAGACGTGGGTCCGATCGGGTGCGACCTCGGGCACCTCGACGCCCTCAATCTGGTTGAGGCCGCAATCGTAGACCTTCGCCGCCTGCTGCCGCGCCTCGGTCCAGGCCACCAGATGCGGCAGTTTCGCCGACAGAATCGCGGCCTGCATGCCATCGAGCCGGCTATTGATGCCCTCGATCTGGTGCTGATGCTTCGTCAGCCCGCCATGGCGGGCCAGCATGGTCATGTGCGATGCCAACGCGTCGTCATTGGTGACGACGGCGCCGGCGTCGCCCATCGCGCCGAGATTCTTGCCCGGATAGAACGAATAGGTGGCGGCGATCCCGAAGCTGCCGATCGGCCGGTTCTTGTAGCGCGCCAGATGCGCCTGCGCGCAATCCTCCACCACCCAGAGCTTGTGCCTCTTGGCGATCGCCATGATCGCATCCATGTCCGCCGGCTGGCCATAGAGATGCACCGGGATGATGCCCACCGTGCGCGGCGTGATCGCGGCTTCGACCGCCGCCGGATCGATCGTGAAGGTCAGGCCGTCGGTGTCTGCGAACACCGGCGTCCCGCCGGCATGCGTGATCATGGCCGCGGTCGAGATCCAGGAATGCGCTGTCGTGATCACCTCGTCGCCCGGCGCGACCTTCAGCGCCGCCATCGCCAGATAAAGCGCGTCGGTGCCGTTGGCGCAGGACACGCAATGTTTGACCTCCACGGCGCGCGAAAACTCCCGCTCGAAGGCGTCGACATAGGTGCCGCGGATGAAGGCGTTGTCGCGGATCACGGCGGCGATGGCGTCATCGATCGCGTCCTTGATATTGTGATATTGAAGTTGCAGGTCGGCCAACGGTACCGGCATCGATCGTCTTTCTTATTGCTATTTGCGCAGTTCGAGCAGCCGCGCCGGGTTCCCGGCATAGGTCCCGGCCGAGGCGATGTCCTTGGTGACCACCGAGCCGGCGCCGATCACGACGTCGTCGACGATAAGCACTGGCATGATGGTCGCGTTGGAGCCGATCGACACTCGGTTGCCGATCACGGTCTTGCGCCACAAGTCCTTGCGGCCGCGCGCCGGACCACCGCCTGCGAAAGTATCGTTGATGAACATGACGCCGTGACCGATGAAGCAATCCTCGCCGATCGTGACCAGTTCGCAGATGAAGCTGTGGGATTGCACGCGGCTGCGCGCGCCGATCGCCACATCCTTCTGGATCTCGGTGAACGGCCCGATGAAACAGTCGTCGCCGATCCGGCAGCCATAGAGGTTGCAGGGCTCGACGACCTTGACCCGCGCGCCGAACACCACGTCGCGGATGCCAGCCTGCTGCAGTTCGGGGGCGCTCACGAGGTCATGCCCAGCCGGCACAGCCGCGGCGCGAAATGCAGCCGCACTTCCTCGCCGGTCTCGATCGACTCGTAGAGCGCCGAAATCAGTTCCAGGCTCTTGCGGCCCTCGAGACCGTCGACCAGCGCGGCGCGCTGATGCACCAGGCAATCGACCACGTGCTGATAATAGGCATGATGACCGAACCCATAGACGTTGGGCGGATTGACCGAGAATTTCTCGACCACTTCCTTGTCGGCCGGCAATTCATTGGCGAAGCGCCAATGCCGGATCTGGTTGACGGCAAAACCCGCGATCTCGACCGTGCCGCCCTCGCCCAATATCGAGAGCGAGCCTTCCAGATCGGTCGGGCGCGCGGCGGTCGTCGCCTCGATGATGCCCAACGCGCCGTTCCTGAACTTCAAGGTCGCGACCGCGGTGTCTTCGGTTTCGATCTTGGCGAGTGCGGTGATGGCGCGCGCATGGACGCTGACGACATCGCCGAAGAACCATTCCAGCATGTCGACATGATGGCTCGCCTGGTTGCTCAGGACCCCGCCGTCATAGGCCCATGTGCCGCGCCAGGCATCCTGGTCGTAATAGGCCTGATCGCGGCACCAGCGCACCCGCACGGTGCCGAGAATGAGCCGGCCGAACCGGCCCGCCTCCAGCGCCTCGCGCGCCTTGACCACGGGAACGTTGAAGCGGTTCTGCTTGACGATGAACAGCTTGACGCCGGCCACGTCGCAGGCCCGGATCATGTCGTCGGCATCCTGCAGCCTGAGCGCCATCGGCTTTTCGACCACGACATGCTTGCCGGCCTTGGCGCAGGCGATCACATGTTGCGGGTGCAGCCCGCTCGGCGTCAGCACCGAAACCGCGTCGATGTCCCGTCGCGCCAGGAAATCATCGATATCGTAGATGGCCGGCACCGCAAACTTCGCCGCAATCGCATCCGCGCGCGCGCGAACGGGATCGCAGACCGCGACCAGCCTGGCGCCTTCGATGTGACCGCCGCCCAAAAGGTCGGAGTGACGCTTGGCGATGCGTCCACAGCCAAGCAGCCCAAATCTGATCATCGAAGCTTCCTTTGCGAGCCGTCGTGATGGCAGCCCAGACATTCGCGACGGCCGATGGGGCGGGGCAAGTGGCATGATCCGATGGCTGTGCCGCCGGTTGTCCGTATATTCAAAAAAGAGGCCGCAGATCAAGGCGTTTGGATCGCCCTGCCCAAGCAAGCACCTGGCAGGCAGGGGTCGGGCCGGAAGACGCCACCATGGCGCGGGCAACCAAAAACTGCTTGCGCTGGACCGAGCCAGCCTGAATAAGCGGCGGGCATGTCGGACCATCGATCGCCGGCCCGACATGCACTCATCCGCACCCGCGGTGCCGCCGCCCCGCCACCGCCTGCCTCAACGAGCATGCCCGACTTCAGCGAAGCGCCCCGGCGCCCCAGACCCTCGCGCATCCGCCTGACGCTGCTGCTGCTCGTCATCCTGCATATCTGCGCCTGCTGCCTGTCTCTCGTCTTCATCAGCCAGCACTACGCTTATCAGCATTTCTACACATTCGATGCCGCGCGCGTCGCGACAGCCCTGCTGAACATCGCGCCGCTTGCCGTCGCGGCGCTTTTCTTCGCATTCAGTCGCTTCAGCTTCGGCTACTTTGTCGGCTTCAATCTCGCCACCATGATTCTCGGCTATCTGTGGCTGGCGCCGTTCTCGACGCTCAACTACGATCACCGGCTGGCCAGCATCTCGGCCGTCGTTTCGCTGCTGGCGTTCCTGGCGCCGGCCCTGTTCATCACGGCCCCGCTCAAGCAACGGATCGTCCTGTCGGAACCGGCGTTCGAACGGCTGCTGTCGGGGATCCTGATCCTGGGCGCCGTCACCGTCGCCATCGGTGCTTCCTACAATTTCCGCATCGTCAGCGTCGCCGATATCTACGACTATCGCAACCAGCTCGATTTCCCGCGACCGCTGCTTTATGCCAACGGCCTGTTCTCGAACGCGCTGCTGCCGTTCGCATTTGCCGGCTTCCTGGTGCGCGGACGGCGATGGCAGGCGGGGACGGCCCTGCTGCTGCTGCTGTCGTTCTATCCGATCACGCTCAGCAAGCTGGCGCTGTTCGGACCGGCCTGGCTGGCGTTCCTGGCGCTGCTGGGCGGGCTTTTCGAGGCCCGAATCGCAGCCGTGCTGTCGCTGTTTCTGGCCATCCTGTTCGGTGTCCTGTTACTGCCCTTCGTCAAGTACGGCGCGATCTCGCTCGATCACGCCATGAACTACATCGGCAACATCAATTACCGGATGATCGCCGTGCCTTCCATCGCCTTTGACTTGTACAACGACTTCTTCTCCAAACATGATCTCACTTATTTCTGTCAGATCGGTATCCTGAAGCGGTTCGTCAGCTGCCCCTACTCCGACTATCTCTCGATCGTGATGTCGCGAAACTACCAGCTCGGCTTTGTCAACGCCTCGCTGTTCGCCACCGAAGGCATCGCGTCCGTCGGGCCTTATTTTGCGCCAATTGCCGTGTTCGCATGCGGCCTTGTCATCGCGCTGGGCAATCGACTGTCGTGCGGCCTGCCGCCGAGATTCATTCTGTTGTCCGGCGGACTGCTGTCGCAGGTCCTCATGAATATCCCGCTGGCCACATCGTTGCTGACCAACGGCGCCGCAGTGGTATTTCTGTTATGGTACATCACCCCACGCGCGTTTTTTGCGAAGCCGGCGGCGACCGAGGCGACATGACGCAGCGCCGAATTGCAAATCGCCCCACTGCGGGCTAGTTGCTGTCCTCCATTCCACCGGCAGCGGCAGCACGAAAGGCTTACGAGGCGGTGAACACCACGAATTCCTATGTCACGGTCAAATCCGAGGCCCGCGATCCCGTCCAGCTTTCCGATTTTCGGCCGGTGGCGTGTGATCATCTCGCGCGCGTCGGTGGCGCGAACGACGGCGGCTATGTCGTATCGCTTGACGCGGTAAGGGCAGCCGATGCGCTCTTGTCACTTGGCCTGTCGCACAACTGGACCTTCGAGCGCGATTTCAGGAGGTTGAACTCCCGCGCGGTCATTCACTGCTACGATCATACCGTGTCCGCGCTGACGGCATTCGAATATTCGCTTGGTCAGCTCGGGCGGTTCCTGGTGCGCTTCCAGCCGCGCTATTTGCGCGGCGCGTTCACCTGTCTCGACTATCTCCTGTTCTTTCGCGGCGACAAGGTCCACTTCCGTCAGCGGATCTGGCGGGACCGCGAGGACGACAGCGCCACGATCGACGACGCGTTCGACCGATTGCCGAACGGCAGCCAGGTTTTTGTCAAGATCGACGTCGAAGGCAGCGAATACCGCATTCTGGACGACCTGCTCCGGCGCTCCCAGAACATCACTGCCCTGGCGATCGAATTCCACGACATCGATATATTGCTCGACCCCTTCAAGTCGGTCATCGAAAAGATCAAGCACGACTTCTACCTCGTGCATTTTCACGCCAATAATCAGGGCGGATTGACCCCCTTCCATTTTCCGCGAACGCCGGAAATCACGTTCCTCAACAAGCGGTTTTTCCCGTCAGCCCCGGCCCCATCGACGCGAGCCTATCCCGATCCGGGGCTCGACGCTCCCAACCGTGCCGGGATGCCCGATTTCCATCTGGAGCTTTGAGGCAGGCGGCGGGCTATGCCAGCCCACGCAAGACCGCCTGCAATTGCTCGGCGTAGCGCTCCCGCGTCATTGCCAGCATCCTGTCACGGCCGCGCCGTGTGCGCTCGCGTGCCGCCGCAGGCTCCCTCAAGACCTCGAGGATGGCGTCCCTGATCGCCGGAACGGAGGTCGGATCGAACAACAATCCGGCATCGCCGACCTGTTCGGGAATGGCCAGGATGGCGGAGGCGATCACCGGCGTGCCGACCTGAAACGCCTCGTAGATGGGAATGCTGACGCTTTCGAACAGCGATGGCATCACCAATGCGGCCGCCAATTGATAGACCGCCTGCAGATCGTCCTGCGCAACATAGCCGAGATGGAGCACCCGATCGTTCAATCCAAGCCTTCCGATCGCGTTCATGACCGTCTGGTATTCGTCGCGCTGTTTTCCGGTGAGAACCAATCCCAGATCCGGCAGCCGGTCCGCGACGCTGCGAAACGCCTCGATCAGGCGCAGGTGATTCTTGTGTGCCCAGAACTGCGCCGGATAGAACAGGAATTTCTCGGGCAGCTTGAGCCGAGCCCGGGCCGCTCCAAGCTGCTCGGCGCCTTGCTCCGACAGAAATTGCAGTTGCGGGGGCGCAGGAATCACGACCGTCCGCTTTTCTTCGACGCCGAAGAAGCGGACGATGTCGTTTTGCACGTCGCCGGATTCACAGATCACGCGCCGGGCGCGCCCGAGCAACGAACGATGGATTTGATGCCGCCAGGCGCGTTGCCACCAGGCGAAATTCTGCGGGTAATATTTCTCCTGCAGATCGTGCAGCGTGTAGACAAACGGCTTGGTGGTATGCAGCAGCGCCAGCGAATAGATCGGCGCCAGCATGATATCCTCCGCTACGAAAGGGTCAGGCAGCCTGAGATGCAGCCGGTGCGCGGCCAGCGCAGTCAATTGTTGCGCCCGCGTTTCGCCAAAGCGCACGATCGGGTAGCCGAGTTTCGCAAAATCCGGGTTGTTCGGGTCGCCGTACACCGTGACGTCGAAGCCCGTCGCATGATGCAAGGCTTGCAACGTCGCCAGCGTGTACTGGTAAGTGCCGCCGTTATCGGGTCCGGCCAGCGCAATGACGCCGAGCTTGGTGGTCACGCCGGGCTCATCTCTCGCAGCAGGTCGTTCACGTCCGTCCCGATCCGCCGCACGTCGGACCTGCTCAATTCGTAATAGGATGGCAGGTTGAGACCGATCTGCGCCTTCTTGGCAGCGACCGGCAGAGCGGCCTGGCGATACATCGGCATCGACGACATGGTGCAGAAATAGGGCCGCGAATCGATGCCGCGCGCCTTCAGCGCCTGCATGAAATCCTCGCGCCGCTGCTCGTCGAACCAGTCGACCTCCAGACATACCATCCAGAACGCGCTCTTGGCCCAGTTCTTGACCCGGTTCAGGCGCACCTGATCGGTGGTCGGAATCTCCGCATGATACCAGTCCATGATCTCGGTCCGGCGACGGAGGAAATCGTCGATCCGTTCGAGCTGCGCGACGCCGAGAGCGGCCTGCAGATTGGTGATCCGGTAGTTGAAGCCGCGCTCCTCGTGAAAATACCGACGCTGCGGGCTCATCGCATGGTCGCGCAGCCGCCGCGCGCGCTGATAAAGCTCCCCGTCGTTGGTGGTCAGCATGCCGCCCTCGCCGGTCGTGATTACCTTGTTGCCGTAGAAGCTGAATACGGCGCAGGTCCCAAGGCCGCCGACCCGGTGCCCGCGGTATTCCGCGCCATGCGCCTCGGCTGCGTCCTCGACGATGGCAAGCCGATGCGCATCGGCGATCTCGCGCAAGGCATCCATCTCCGCGGGATGGCCGTAGAGATGCACGGGCATGATCGCCCTGGTTTTCGGCGTGATCAGCGACTTCACCGATGCGGGATCGAGGCAAAGCGTATCGGCGTCGACATCGGCCAGGACCGGCGTGGCGCCGGTATAGGCCACGGCGTTCGCGGTCGCGACGAAGGTCAGATCGGGAATGATCACTTCATCGCCGGGCCCCAATCCGAGCGCGGCCAGCGCCAGATGCAGCCCGGTCGTGCCGTTGCTCACCGTCAGCGCATAGTCGGTGCCGCAATAGCGCGCGAAATTGGCCTCGAACTCGTCGATGTATTTTC
>NZ_JBAURI010000313.1:0-1561 GCF_049581145.1 Bradyrhizobium sp. | reverse complement strand
AGTGGGGCTAGGCACGAGGTAACTGCCGTGTGTGTGGATCTGCGCAGGATCGCGTCTCGCCTAGCGACGCTGTCATCGGCCCGAGTTCCCTACTCCCTCGTTCCTGGTCGCATTGGACCGCCCCGGTGATCTTGGAGGCTCTGATTCCTGGGAGGATGCAGAGTCATGCCGGCACAGCGGAAGTACCCCGAGGAACTGCGTGAGCGCGCGGTCAAGATGGTGTTCGAGGTCCGTGACCAGGATGGAAAGGGCCGGGGTGAGCTCGCGCGGGTGGCCCGCCAGCTGGGTGTTCACCCGGAGGCGTTGCGGACGTGGGTGCGGCAGGCGGAAATTGACGGCGGGGTCCGGCCGGGTACCACGACGGAGGAATCGCGGCGGATCGCCGAGCTGGAACGCGAAAATCGGGAGCTCCGCCGCGCCAATGAGATATTGAAGGCGGCGAGTGCGTATTTCGCCCGCGAACTCGACCCCAGGCTTCCGCGCTAGTCGGGTTCATCGATTCACATCGTGACCGGTTCGGGGTGGAGCCGGCGTGCGCGGTACTGGAATTCCCGGTCTCGACGTATTACGCGGCGAAGAAGCGCGGGCGTGAGCCGTCGCGGCGTGAGCAGCGGGATGAGTGGCTGAAGAAAGAGATCATGCGGGTGTGGGAAGACCGGAGGAAGGGCCGCTGTGTGTACGGGGCGCGGAAGGTGTGGCGCCAGATGCGGCGGGAGGGCATCGAGGTGGCCCGGTGCACGGTTGCGCGGCTGATGAAGGAGCTGGGTATCGCCGGGGTGTCGGCCAGGCGCAAGAAGCCGCGCACGACAGTGCCCGATGCCGGTGGCCAGCGGCCCGCTGACCTGCTGGGACGTGACTTCACCGCGTCGGCGCCGAACCGCCGCTGGGTCGCGGACATTACGTATGTGGGCACGTTTTCCGGGTTCGTGTACACGGCATTCGTCACTGATCTGTTTTCCCGCGCTGTCGTCGGCTGGCAGGTCGCCGATCACCTGCGGGCTGATCTTGCCCTGGACGCGCTGGAGATGGCGATCTGGTCACGCCGGGAGAATATCGGTGATGAGCTGATTCACCATTCTGACCGTGGCGTGCAGTACACATCCATCTGTTACACCGGGCGCCTGGAAGATATCGGGGCGGTCCGCTCGGTCGGGAGTAAAGGTGATTCGTATGATAATGCTGCCGCGGAGGCGGTGAATTCCCTGTACAAGAAGGAGCTTATCAACTTCGAGGGTCCATGGCAAGGCGCCGGGGACGTGACCGTCGCGACAGCGGAATGGGTGTCCTGGTACAACAACGAGAGGCTGCATTCTGCTTGCGGGGATATCCCTCCGGCGGAATACGAGAAAGACTGGCTAATGGGCTCGGGTAACACTATAATCATTCCCGAGGCCAAAGCATCGTAGCCTCCAACGAAGTCGGGTCGGCTCATTGGCCTCGGCTGCGGCGCCCAGCTGCCCGAAGATCACCCCGCTCAGCAGCCGGGGATCGGCAGCCGGGACCGTGCCGGCCCGCTCGGTGGCGAAGACGACCTGATGCCCCGCATCGCACAGCACCCGCC
>NZ_JBAURI010000312.1:0-3537 GCF_049581145.1 Bradyrhizobium sp. | reverse complement strand
CGTCAGCAAGGATCATGTCACTCTTCTCGACGGCGAATCTGACGACGTCACGCATCGGACTGTCGTCGCCGACGTCAGTTATCTCCTTTTCCATCGTGATCAGATACTCATAGCTGGCGAGCTCGTCCGATATCTGGAGAAGCTCGCGGATGGTCGAATTGACGCAACCGACGTCTCCGCTCGTAGCATCGGGATGCTTTGAAGTCGCGACGAGGTCATTCATCAAATTCGCAAAGAGAGGCTTCAGGCTCTCGGCTTGTTTGAAATCGCTTTCAGAAAGAATTCGGCCTATTGAAGCGATTGGCATCAACAGTATCACAACAAGCCCCATCACGGCCGTCACCTGCCGCGCTTGCGCTGGGAGGCGACGCTGCCTTTTCCGAACTGCCTTTGTTGTGAGTTCCTCGGGTTTGTGCAATGATCGATGGTTGTTGATCCAATCCATTTATTGCTGCGCCCCGCCATGTCGGCCTCTGAGACACTCGAACAACCTGAGAATAGAAGGGTGGCCGATCGCCCGCAACCGGCATTTCGAGTTGCCGCCCTCGACCGAGCCGCCTCGCCGGAGCAGCTCGATCACTTGGTCGTCGTCACCACATCTGTCGATTGGATCATCACACTGGTGGTCTGCACCGCGCTGGCGGCAGCGATCACCTGGGGTATTTTCGGGCGCGTGCCAACCCGCATCACCGGTGAAGGAATCCTGATCAGCAGCGGCGGCAGGGTCGTCGACGCGATATCGGCCGCGGCTGGCCGGCTGCAATCAGTGGCCGTCGTGGTCGGCGATCATGTTACCCAGGGCCAGCCAATCGCACAAATCGCTCAGACCGATATCGAGCAGAAGCACAACGACGCCGTTGCGGTCTTCCACGAGCGGCAGCACGAGTACACGGACCTGAAGTCAAAGGTTGCGAGCGAGCTCGCCGCGAAGAGCGAGAATTTCGCGAAATTGGAAGCAGCCCTAAACCAGGTGATCAAGGCCACCAGCCAGCGCATCGACTACCTCGCGGTCGACGTCAAGAACCTCCAGGATTTGCTGACGAAGGGGTACACGACGCGCCGCAATCTGGAAGAGCGGCGACAGGAGCTGGCTGATGCACAACAACGCAAGGAGGACTCGCAGAACGAGATTCTAAAGCTCAAATCCCAAAAGACGGACCTCGAAACGCAACGCGAACATGAGATCGAGCAGTCGGAGTTCACGCTGAACGAGGCTCGTCGACAAATGGACGGCACGGCGCAGCAACTGAGCCAGAATACGCAGGTGTTGAGCCCGCTCGAGGGGCGTGTGCTCGAAGTGAAGATATCTCCTGGCTCGGTGCTTGCCGTTGGCACGCCAGTGATCTCGATCGAAAGCGAGGGAAAGAAGCTCGAGGCGGTCGTCTATATCGCGGCCGAACATGGCAAGCAGATCAGGCCAGGAATGCAGGTCCACCTCGAACCAAGCACAATCAAGCGCGAGGAGTTCGGCATGATGCTGGGCACGGTCGTGAGCGTGTCGGACTTTCCGATGACGCCCCAGGGCATGAGCGCGATCCTGCATAACGAGAGCCTGGTCACCCGCTTCTCCAACAAGGGTGCGCCGTATGCCTCCGAGGTCGCCCTCGAGGAGGACACCTCTTCCCCGACAGGCTATCATTGGGCCGTGGGACAGGGACCGAATACCCAACTTACGAGCGGAACGTTGACCCGTGCGGAAATCACGACGCGCCGGCAGCGGCCGCTCGATCTCGTCATCCCCCTGATCAAACACTTCACTGGAATTGATGGATAGTCCTTCATCCCCTCGTGCGATCCGTGAAGGTCCGCGGCCTCGAAACATCCGGCTTCCAAAGCTGTTTCGCAGGAGGGTGAAGCGGACGCCTGTTATCCTGCAGATGGAAGCGGCCGAATGTGGCGCCGCGGCGCTCGCGATCATTCTTGCTCAGTACGACGCCTGGATTCCCCTCGAACAGCTCCGGATTGCCTGTGGCGTCTCACGTGACGGAAGCAAGGCCAGCAATATCGTGAGGGCGGCCCGCCGATATGGACTGGACGCACGAGGCTATCGCGTCGAACCGCCGGCGCTGATGCAGCTTCCAATGCCATGCATCATTCACTGGAATTTCAACCATTTCCTGGTGCTTGAAGGTATCGACGGCAACTACGCCTACATCAACGATCCTGCGAGCGGACGCCGTCGAATCCGCATGGCGGAGCTGGATCTCGCATTTACCGGCGTCGTACTGACCTTCGAGCGCGGCGCAGAATTCAGGAAGATCGGCGGCAAGCCGAACGGGTTCGCGGTGCTGCTCCGCGAACTTCGTCACTCCCGAGCGGCAGTCGCGCTGCTGGTGATCGTGAGCATCGCGTTGGTCGTGCCCAACATCGTTGCCGCTGGCTTTTCGAAGATCTTTGTGGACGACATTATGATCCAAGGCGCGAGCAGCTGGCTCATACCGCTTCTGATCGGAATGGCGCTCACGGCTGCGTGTCGCGGCATCCTGACGATGATACGCCAGTCGGTCCTTTTGCGGCTGCAGGCCAAGCTTGCCATCCTCATGACCAGCCGGTTTCTCTGGCGGCTGACCGCACTGCCGATTGAGTTCTTCACTCAACGTCAAGCCGGCGACATTGCAAATCGCGTCGGCTCTAACGAGCAAGTCGCCAGACTTTTGTCCGGCGGCATTGCGATGAACGCACTCAGCCTGACGTCGGTGCTGCTGTTTGGCATGGCAATGGCGGTCTACGACTTGACCCTCACCGGCCTGTGCGTCGCCATTTCGTTCGGCAATGTGCTTCTGCTGCGCCTGGTCGCGGGACGGCGACAGGAGCTCAGCTCCCGGCTTGCCATCGAACAGGGTAAGCTCCTTGGCGCAACCGTAAGCATGGTAAGAACGATCGAGACGATCAAGGCGAGCGGATTGGAGGATGATGTTTTTGCCCGGTGGGCTGGTCTTCAGGCCAGCAATCTGAATGCCGAACAGAAGCTTGGCGCTTCCGCCGTCATGCTGGATATGGTCCCGACGCTGCTATCAGGCCTCTCGGTGGCTGCCATCCTCGGCCTCGGAGGCCTCAGAGTTATCGATGGTTCGCTGACGCTGGGCAGCCTCGTCGCTTTCCAGTCTCTGGCTGCAAATTTTTCCGAGCCTTTCGCGAATCTCGTCAACTATTTCGGCGGCTTGCAGATCATCAAGGGCGCCCTCGAGCGGCTCGATGATATCTACCGATATCCTCTCCGGTCGCCATCCCCTCGTGGCATCGAGACCGACGCTTTTCCGCCGAAACTGGCAGGCAAGATCGAGTTGCGCGGCATCAATTTCGGCTATTCTGCGCTCGAGCCGCCCCTGATCGCCGACCTTTCGCTCGTCGTTGCGCCGGGCTCTCGCGTGGCGCTGGTCGGCGTCTCGGGCAGCGGAAAGTCGACACTGGGTAAGCTTGTCTGCGGGCTTTACGAGCCCTGGAGCGGCGAGGTGCTATTCGATGAATGGAAACCGGCGGAGATTCCGCCACAGGTATTTGCAAACTCCGTCGCCTATGTCGACCAGGATATTCTTC
>NZ_JBAURI010000311.1:0-7160 GCF_049581145.1 Bradyrhizobium sp. | reverse complement strand
CTGATCGCGACCGAGGCCTGCCGCGCCGCGGCCAACGCCGACGGGTTCCGCGACCGCGTCGCGGCCGAGACCGGCATCCAGCTCGAGGTGATCGATCGCGAGACCGAGGCAGCGCTGGCGGTGATCGGCTGCTCGCCGCTGCTCGACCCGAAAGGCCGCGGCGCGATCCTGTTCGACATCGGCGGCGGCTCGACGGAACTGGTCCGGATCGAGCGCGAGCCCGTTGACCAAGGCGCGGAGCCGCGCACAAAGGCCTGGATGTCGATCCCGCTCGGCGTCGTGACGCTGGCCGAGTTGTTCGGGGGCAGGGACGTCACGGCGGAGATCTACGCCCGGATGGTCGAAGCCGTCGCCCGGCATGTCGCGCCGTTTGCGGCCGAGCATGGCGATGAGATCCACGATATGCACCTGCTCGGCACCTCCGGCACCGTGACGACGCTGGCCGGCATCCATCTCAATCTGTCGCGCTACGATCGCCGCCGGATCGACGGCATCTGGATGGACAATGCCGATATCTCAGCGACCATCGCCCGCCTGCTCGGGATGAGCTATGAGGAGCGCGCCAACAACAATTGCATCAGCGTCGATCGCGCCGATCTGGTGCTGGCGGGCTGCGCCATTCTCGACGCCATCCGCCAGGCCTTCCCGCTGCCGCGGCTGCGCGTCGCCGATCGCGGCCTGCGCGAGGGCATGCTGGTCGAAATGATGCGCGAGGACGGCGCCATCGGCGCCTGGTGAAACACGGATGGCAAAGGACTCAACCGGCCGGCTTCACGTCACCGTGCGAAGCGGCGGCAAGCGCAAATTGTCGTCAAAGCTCTGGCTGGAGCGGCAGCTCAACGATCCCTATGTGGCGCAGGCCAAGCGCGACGGTTATCGCTCGCGCGCGGCCTACAAGCTGATCGAGATCGACGACAAATATCATCTGCTGAAGCCCGGCATGACCGTGGTCGATCTCGGTGCCGCGCCCGGCGGCTGGAGCCAGATCGCGGCGAGGCGCATCGGCGCGGCCGACGGCAGGGGCAAGGTCGTTGCGATCGACCTGTTGGAGATGCCCGAGATCGCCGGCGTCAGCTTCGCGCAGCTTGATTTTCTCGAAGCCGATGCGCCGGACAAATTGCTGGCGATGCTGGGCGGCCGCGCCGATGTCGTGCTCTCGGACATGGCGGCCAACACCACCGGTCACCGCAAGACCGATCAACTGCGCATCATCGGCCTGGTGGAAGCCGCCGCGGCCTTTGCCGGCGAAGTCCTGAAGCCCGGCGGCGCATTTGCGGCAAAAGTGTTTCAGAGCGGGGCCGAGGCAGAGCTGCTGGCGCAGTTGAAGCGCGATTTTGCCAGCGTGCGTCACGTCAAGCCGGCCTCGAGCCGCCAGGATTCCTCGGAGCGCTACGTGCTGGCGATGGGCTTTCGGGGTGCAGGCAAGGCGGAATGATAGAAGCCATCATTGCGAGAAGCCATCGGGTCGGCGCCAACGGGTCGCGCGAATGCGCGCCCGATGACAAAGCTGCGCGCTGGCTCGATGGCGACAAAGCAATCCCCTCTTGCTGTGCTGCGCGACGGATTGCTTCGTCGCAAGGGCTCCTCGCAATGACGGCGTGAGATGGGAGCGCACACTCTCGCGCCGTCATTGCGAGCCAACGGGTCGGCGCAAAGCGCCGCCCGATGACAGGCTCAGCGAAGCAATCCATCTCGCAACACGCACAGGCTTTTGGATTGTTTCGCGTGCGCTCGCAAAGGCGAGGAGGGAGCGGTGTTTAGCCCAGCCTCTGATCCCGTGCATCCTCCGTCGTTTCGCTGCCCGCGGTGATGGCGGCCTTCGCGGCGCCCTTGCGGCTGGAGATCGCGATCGCCTTGCGGCCGGAGATTTCGTGACCGGCATCGTCCGGCATCTGCCAGAAGAACCAGGCCGACGCCGCCGAGATCAACGAGACCACCAGGAACGCCGGCGCGAACGCGGCCGCGTTCAGTTCGGTTCCATGGCGCAGCCACAGCGTCGATTCCACCGTGAACGCGCCGACCGCGACGCCGGCCGAGACCGCCAGCTGCTGATTGACGCTGACCAGGGTGGTGGCCCGGCTCATCTGCGGCGGCTCGACCTCGGCATAGGCGACCGTATTGATCGACGTAAATTGCAGCGAGCGGAAGAAGCCGCCGACCACCAGGATGATCAGGATCAGGAGCAGCGGCGTCGCCGGCGTGAACAGCGCGCAGGCCGCGAGGAAGACCGAACTGACCACGGCGTTGATCGTCATCATGTAGCGGAAGCCGAAGGTGCGGATGATGCGCGCGGCGAGCGTCTTCATGCCCATGGCGCCGGCGGCGGAGCCGAAGGTGACGAGCCCGGACTGGAACGGCGACAGGCCGAAGCCGATCTGCATCAACAGCGGCAGCAGAAACGGCAGCGCGCCGATGCCGAGCCGGAACATGAAGCCACCGATGATCGAGGCGCGCAGGGTCGACAGCCGCAGCAGCGAGAAATCGAGCACCGGCGATCCGGTGTGGCGCGCATGCCTCACATAGAGCGTCATCGAGACCGAACCGATCGCAACCAGCGCCGCCACCACGGGCCAGGGCAGCAGATTGAGGCCCGCGACCGACAGGCCGAAGGCGATGCCGGCAAGCCCGATGCCTGCCAGCACCAGGCCATAGAGATCGAAGCGCTCGGGGTCTTCGCTCGTGATCGGATCGATATATTTCAGCGCCAGCGCGATGCCGACCAGCCCGATCGGAATATTGATCAGGAAAATCCAGTGCCAGGAGAAATAGGTGGTGATGAAACCACCGAGCGGCGGCCCGATCACCGGCCCGATCAGCGCCGGCACGGTGACCCACGCCATCGCGTTCACCAGCGCACTCTTGTCGACCGAGCGCAGCAGCACCAGCCGCCCGACCGGCGTCATCATCGCGCCGCCCATGCCCTGCAGGATGCGCGCGAATACGAAATCGGGAACCGAGCCCGACAGCGCGCAGCCGATCGATCCGACCATGAATACGGCAACCGCCAGCGCGAACACGATGCGCGCGCCAAACCGGTCGGCAGTCCAGCCGCTCGCCGGGATGAACACCGCAAGCGACAACAGATAGGACGTGATGGCGAGCTTCAGCGTCAGCGGGCTGGTGCCGATGTCGGCGGCGATGGCCGGAAGCGAGGTCGCAATGACGGTCGAGTCCATGTTTTCCATGAACAGGGCGGTCGCGACGATGAGCGGGATCAGGCGTTGTTTGTTCATCAATTCCGGGAGGAGCGAGCAGGGCGGGCAAGGGGCTGTATCGGGGGGCTGTATCACCCCTATGTCTTTGAGGCTATTGGTTCCGGAAGCTATTGCGGAACCCGCTAAAACACCTAAATCCTGGGTCACGGAAAACGCCGGAGGCGTCGATGATCTATCTCCTCGCAGCCCTGTTGCCGCCGCTCGGCCTGTTGCTGAACGGCCAGCCGTTTTCGGCGATCTTCAATCTGGTGCTGATCGTCTTCTGCCTGCTTTTGGGGCTGGTTTTTCATCCTTTGCTGCTGGTGCCGTCCGCGCACGCGCTGATTGCCGTCCATATGAAGCGGGAAGAACGCCGGCACCGCGAGGTGGTGGAGGCGATCCGCCGCTATGGCCCGCCACCGGGCTATCCGCGCTGATCCGCACTTGAGGCGACCCGGGCCTGAGGAAAAAATGGCCGGCGAAAAGCTTTTGCAGGCGCTTTGATTCGTCACAACACCATGCTATCGACCAGCGTCAACCCCACCGATGGGCTTCGATTCGACGGCGGCGCCGATGGCCTCGCCGAAGGCGGTGCTCATCTCAAAGAATTGCGGCGAACCGCCGCTGGATAAGGAGTTGGCGATGGCGCAAGGACTTCAGGGGCTTCGCGAAGCCTATACGTTCGACGACGTGCTTCTGAAACCCGCGCTTTCGGATGTGCTGCCGTCCGAAGTCGACATTCGCTCCCATGTCACCCGTGCGATCCCGCTGAATATTCCGATCATCGCGTCCGCCATGGATACCGTCACCGAGGCGCGCATGGCGATCGCCATGGCGCAGGCCGGCGGCGTCGGTGTCATTCACCGCAACTTCGATCCGGAAGGACAGGCCGCCCAGGTGCGGCAGGTGAAGAAGTTCGAGTCCGGAATGGTGGTCAATCCTTTGACCATCGGGCCCGATGCGATGCTGTCGGACGCGCTGTCGCTGATGAGCGATCACGGCTTCTCCGGGATTCCCGTGGTTCTCGGCGGCGGCAAGGGGGCGCCCGGAAAACTGGTCGGCATTCTCACCAACCGCGACGTGCGCTTTGCCACCGATCCCCGTCAGAAAGTCTCCGAGTTGATGACGCATGAAAACCTCGTCACGGTGCGCGAGGGCGTCAGTCAGGATGAGGCCAAGCGGATGCTGCACCAGCATCGCATCGAGAAGCTGCTGGTGGTCGACGATCAATATCGCTGCGTCGGCCTGATCACGGTCAAGGACATGGAAAAGGCGGTCGCGCATCCCTTGGCCTGCAAGGACGCGCAGGGGCGGTTGCGGGTGGCGGCGGCGACCACCGTCGGCGAGGACGGCTATGAGCGCACCGAGCGGCTGATCGATGCCGGCGTCGATCTGATCGTGGTCGATACGGCGCACGGTCATTCCAAGCGCGTGCTCGACGCCGTCGGCCGCATCAAGCGGCTCTCCAACCACGTGCAGGTGATCGCCGGCAATATCGCCACCCAGGAGGGCGCGCAGGCGCTGATCGATGCCGGCGCGGATGCGATCAAGGTCGGTATCGGCCCGGGTTCGATCTGCACCACGCGGATGGTTGCCGGCGTCGGCGTGCCGCAACTCACTGCCATCATGGATGCAGTGGAGGCGGCACGCAAAGCCAAGGTGTCCGTGATCGCCGATGGCGGTATCAAATATTCCGGCGACCTGGCCAAGGCGCTGGCGGCCGGCGCCGACATCGCGATGGTGGGTTCGCTGCTCGCCGGCACCGACGAGACCCCGGGCGAGGTGTTCCTGTGGCAGGGCCGCTCCTACAAGGCCTATCGCGGCATGGGGTCGGTCGGCGCGATGGCGCGCGGCTCGGCCGACCGCTATTTCCAGCAGGACATCAAGGATACGCTGAAGCTGGTGCCGGAGGGCATCGAGGGCCAGGTGCCCTACAAGGGCCCGGTCGCCAATGTCATGCACCAGCTTGCCGGCGGCCTGCGCGCCGCGATGGGCTATGTCGGGGCGCGAAACCTGGCCGAATTCCACGAGAAGGCGCAGTTCGTGCGCATCACCGGCGCTGGCCTTCGCGAAAGCCACGTGCACGACGTCACGATCACGCGGGAAAGCCCGAATTATCCGGGCGCGGTTTAATCTCCGGCGTCTCTGGCGCGGGCTACTCGCAACGAAAAACAAACGGAGGAAACACCATGGCCGAACAAGCCCAACGCATCGTTCTGGCGTCTCGCCCGGTGGGCGAGCCGAAAGCGTCCGACTTTCGCATCGAGGAGTTTTCGGTGCCGACGCCGGCTGACGGCCAGGTCCTGCTGCGCACCATCTGGCTGTCACTCGATCCCTATATGCGCGGCCGCATGAGCGACGGGCCGTCCTATGCGACGCCGGTGCCGATCGGCGGCGTGATGGAGGCCGGCACCGTCAGCGAGGTCATCGCCTCCAACAATCCGAATTTCGCCAAGGGCGACA
Source organism: Bradyrhizobium sp. (assembly GCF_049581145.1). Classification (GTDB taxonomy): domain Bacteria; phylum Pseudomonadota; class Alphaproteobacteria; order Rhizobiales; family Xanthobacteraceae; genus Bradyrhizobium. The sequence goes on along the minus strand of NZ_JBAURI010000311.1, from coordinate 1,503 downwards.
TCGTACTGGCGCGCGCCGGCTGGCAGACCCATGCGCTGTCCGACGGCAAGGGATTGAGCAGGATCGATCCGAAGCTCGCGCCGGTCTCGACCGCGATCGGCGTGCTCGGCATGCCCGGCATGACCGCCTACACGGGATTGCTCGATATCGGCAAGCCGCAGCCGCGAGAGACGGTGGTGGTTGCGGCCGCCTCCGGCGCGGTCGGCTCGGCGGTGGGCCAGATCGCCAAGATCAAGGGCGCGCGCGCGATCGGCATCGCCGGCGGCAGGGACAAATGCGCCTTCGTCAAACAGGAGCTTGGCTTCGACGACTGTCTCGACCACCGCGAGCCCAATCTCGGGGCCAGGCTGAGGGAAGCCTGTCCGCAAGGCATCGATGTCTATTTCGAGAATGTCGGCGGCGCGGTGTTCGAGGCGGTGTTTCCGCTGCTGAACGCGTTCGCGCGCATCCCGGTCTGCGGCCTGATCGCGCATTACAACGACACCGAAGCCAAAGCGCCGAAATGGGCTGATGGCCTGATGCGCGCGGTGCTGACCAAGCGTCTGACGATCCGCGGCTTCATCGTCAGCGATTTCGCCGGCCGCCGCGACGATTTCCTGCGCGACATGTCGACCTGGGTGCGCGAAGGCAAGGTCAAGTACAAGGAGTTCGTCACCGAGGGCCTGGAAAGCGCGCCGGAGGCCTTCATGGGTCTCTTGAAGGGCGCCAATTTCGGCAAGCAATTGGTCCGGGTCGGGCCGGACGAGATCTGAGCGGATGGGCGTCGGCCTCGCCCGGAACCTGGATGTCCCGCGCGGTCTCGCTCACGCGCCCTTGAACGGAACGCCGCGCAGTCGCGGTCGTTGGCTTTCTATCCAATGGGAGAAGCCAATGACCAAGCTTGGAATACTGTCGGCCGGTTTCATCGCCGCGGCGACATTCATCACGCCCGCGCTGGCGCAGGGAGTGACGCAGGAGCCCGGCGCCTTCGGCTTTTATTATCCGGACAGCCACTACCTGACCGGCAGCTACGGCGTGCGCGCCACGCCCCGACCGGGTTACTACTACCGGCACGCCTATCCTGGCGCAGTATATGGTGGATATTATGGGCCAGGGCCGGCGGTGGGCTGGGCCCCCGGTGTGGTGCTCGCGCCGGCCGACTCCTACGCCTATTACGGCGGCCCGGCTCCGGGCGTCGAGTGGTACGGGCAATAGTCGTGACGCGCGAGCGGTAATCAGGACCGTATAGACCGTATAGATGGGTCGAGCGATCAGGTCGGAGCCTTGTCCGGTCTGATCGCAAAGCCCATCGCCGCGTGTGACGTGATGGGTTTCGCAAGAGTGCGCGACCCATTCCGCGTTTCTGGTCCCATGATCAGGACTGCGGCAACGCGACATTACGGGTGGGCGGCAAGCACCTCTTCGAGATCGACGTCGATCTGGCCGGGCGCCTTGACGTAGCGCACCTCGACCGCGTCCGGCTGGAAGCGATACTCGACCAGCCCGACTTCCTTGGTGCCGATC
>NZ_JBAURI010000310.1:0-15558 GCF_049581145.1 Bradyrhizobium sp. | reverse complement strand
GCGGGATCGTCATCAGCTTGAGATCGTTGTCGATGCAGGCATCCGACAAGAGCACGCCGGAGCCGCCGGCGCCGGTGATGATGACGACGTTCTCGCCCTTTGGCGTCGGCAGCACCGGCACGCCGCGCGCGAATTCGAGCAGTTGCCGAAGCGAGCGGGCGCGGATCACGCCCGACTGCTTGAAGACGTCTTCATAGATCTTGTCGTTACCGGCGAGCGCGCCGGTGTGCGAGCTGGCGGCGCGTGCGCCCAAGGCGGTGCGCCCGGCCTTGAGCACGATCACCGGCTTCTTCTTCGAGACGCGCTTTGCAACTTCGGCAAAGGCGCGCCCGTCCTTGAGATCCTCGCAATGCTGCGCGATGATCTGGGTGTTGTCGTCCTGCTCGAAGAAGGTCAACAAATCGTCCTCGTCAATATCCGACTTGTTGCCGAGACCGACGATCGCCGAGACGCCCATCTTGGCCGAGCGCGAGAAGCCGATGATCGCCATGCCGATGCCGCCCGATTGCGACGACAGCGCCGCCTTGCCCTTGACGTCATAGGCGGTGCAGAAGGTCGCGCAGAGATTGGCGGGGGTGTAGTAGAAGCCGTAGATGTTCGGCCCCATCAGGCGGATGCCGTATTTCTGGCCGATCGCCTGGATCTCCTCCTGCCCCTTCACATTGCCGGTCTCGGCAAAGCCGGACGGGATCAGGATCGCGCCGACGACTTTCTTCTCGCCGCATTCGATCAGCGCGCCGGCAACGAGGCTTGCGGGAATCGCGAACACCGCGATGTCGACGTCGCCAGGGATGTCCTTGACCGATCTGTAGACCTTCTTGCCCAGGATCTCCTCGGCCTTGGGGTGGATCGGATAGATCTCGCCCTGGTAGCCGCCGTTGATCAGGTTCTTCATCACGGAATTGCCGATCTTGCCGTTCTCGGCGGAGGCGCCGATCACCGCGACGGATTTCGGCTTCATGATGCGGTTCATCTGGCGCACGATCTCGTCGTGGTTGGGCCGCGGCCGCGGCGGTTTCGGCGCGAAATCGACCAGAATGCGGACGTCGGCGGCGATCGCGTTCGACTTGGTCGCGAACACCGGGTTCAGGTCCAGTTCGGCGATTTCGGGAAAGTCGGTGACCAGCGTGGACACGTTGACGATGATGTCGGCGAGCGCGTCGTGGCTGACGCGGTCGCTGCCGCGCACGCCCTTCAGCATCTCATGCGCCTGAATGCCATCCAGCATCGACAACGCGTCCGCCTTGGTCGCGGGCGCCATGCGGAAGGTGATGTCCTTCAACACTTCGACCAGCACGCCGCCAAGGCCGAACGCCACCAGCTTGCCGAACGATCCGTCGGTGACCGCGCCGACGATCACCTCCTGGCCGCCGGTCAGCATCTGCTGCACCTGGATGCCCTCGATCTTGGCATCGGCCTTGTACTTTTTGGCGTTGGCAAGAATGGTGTCGTAGGCCTGCTCGGCATCGGCTGCGGTCTTGACGCCGACCACGACGCCACCGGCTTCGGTCTTGTGCAGGATGTCGGGCGAGACGATCTTCATCACGACCGGAAAGCCCATCTCGGTCGCAATCGAGACTGCCTCGGCCGCCGAGGTCGCGAGCCCCTCCTTCGGCACCGGAATGCCGTAGGCGTCGCACACCAGCTTGCCTTCGGGCGCCGTCAGGCTTGTGCGTTTGTCCGCCTTGACCTGATCGAGAACTTTGCGGACTGTATCTTTCGCTGTCGACATCGGCTTCCTCCTGGGAGCATCTGTTTTATGGCATTTGGTATGCCAAAAACCGCCTTGTCAAGGCAAGCCGTTGGGCGGAAACGCTTAAAAACCAGCCAACTTGACATTGTGGCATTTGGCATGCCAAAAATAATTCGATAATGCACTCTTCATAAAGACGTCTCCCGTGAGGAGATTTGTCGATGTCAATACGGAAACAGACCAAGGCGTTCCCGACGATGGCCGAGCCAGAGATCGCAATCGTCAGGATTGCCCCGGAGACCAGCTTCAAGAACAAGGCCTATGAGGCCTTGAAGGAAGCGATCCTCAAGATGGACATCTACGCGACGCCGGATCCCGTGATGCTCGACGAGCGCGCGCTCTCGGAACGCCTGGGGGTCAGCCGCACGCCGATCCGCGAAGCGATCGCGATGCTGGAACAGGACGGTTTTGTGAAGACCGTGCCGCGCCGCGGCATCGTGGTGGTGCGCCGGACCAAGAGCGAAATCGTCGACATGATCCGCGCCTGGGCCGCCCTGGAAAGCATGGCGGCGCGGCTGATCACGACGATCGCGCGCAAGAAGGATATTTCCGCGCTGCGCGACGTCTTCAAGGATTTTGGCGTGGACCGGCTGCCGCAGGACCATGTCGAGGAATATTCCAAGGCCAATATCGCGTTCCACCAGGCGCTGATCTCGCTGTCGGAATCGCCGGTGCTGGTCGATATGACCAATGACATCCTGCTGCATGTGCGCGGCTACCGGCAGCTCACGATCGGACGCACCGACCGCATCGCGACCTCGCTCCCCGAACATCTGGCGATCATCGAGGCGCTCGAGGAGCGCAACACCGAGCTTGCCGAAAAACGCGCGCGCGACCACACGCTGGGCCTGGCCAGCTATGTCGAAACCCACGGCCGGGAACTGCCTTAGGGCTCGAAGCGGCCCACATCAGAAGACGACCAACTCGTCCTCCAAAACGCGACGATCAGGGAGATCAAGCCCATGCTGAACACCGCAGCGAAGACCGAAGCACCGGGCACCGAGGAAGAACTCACCGACGGGTTCCACCTGGTCATCGACGCGCTCAAGCTCAACGGCATCAATACGATCTACGGCGTGCCGGGGATTCCGATCACCGATCTCGGCCGCATGGCGCAGGCCGCCGGCATCCGCGTGCTCTCGTTCCGTCACGAGCAGAATGCCGGCTATGCCGCCGCGATTGCGGGCTTCCTCACCAGGAAACCCGGCGTCTGTCTCACCGTCTCGGCGCCCGGCTTCCTCAACGGCCTGACCGCACTGGCCCATGCCACCACCAACTGCTTCCCGATGATCCTGGTCTCCGGCTCCTCGGAACGCGAGATCGTCGACCTGCAGCAGGGCGACTATGAGGAGATGGACCAGCTTGCGGTGGCAAAGCCGCTGTGCAAGGCCGCGTTCCGCGTGCTGCACGCCGCCGACATCGGCATCGGTTTTGCGCGCGCCATCCGCGCCGCGCTATCGGGGCGCCCGGGCGGGGTCTATCTCGATCTGCCGGCAAAACTGTTTGGCCAGGTGTTGAACGCGCAGGCCGGCGCGAAATCGCTGGTCAAGGTGATCGATCCGGCGCCGGCGCATATCCCTGCCCCCTCCGCGGTGAAGCGCGCGCTCGATGTGCTGAAGGGCGCAAAACGTCCGCTGATCATCCTCGGCAAGGGCGCGGCCTATGCGCAGGCCGATGACGCGATCCGCGCCTTCGTGGAGAAGAGCGGCGCGCCGTTCCTGCCGATGAGCATGGCCAAGGGGCTGTTGCCCGATCTGCATCCGCAATGCGCCGGCGCGGCACGTTCGACCGTGCTGAAGGACGCCGACGTGGTGATGCTGATCGGCGCCCGCCTCAACTGGCTATTGTCGCATGGCAAGGGCAAAAGCTGGGGCGAAGCGCCAAAGAAATTCATCCAGGTCGACATCGAGCCGAAGGAAATGGATTCCAACGTCGAGATCGCAGCCCCGCTGGTCGGCGACATCGGCTCCTGCGTCGACGTGCTGCTGCAAGCGATGGGCAAGGACTGGGTTACACCGCCGGCCGACTGGCTCAACGCGGTCAAGAACAAGCGCGACGACAACATCGCCAAGATGGCGCCGCGACTGATGAACAACAATGCACCGATGGATTACCACGGCGCGCTCGGCGTGCTTCGCACCATCATCAAGGAACGTCCGGACGCCATCCTGGTCAACGAGGGCGCCAACACGCTCGACCTCGCGCGCGGCATCATCGACATGTATCAGCCGCGCAAGCGGCTCGACGTCGGCACCTGGGGCGTGATGGGCGTCGGCATGGGCTCGGCGATCGCCGCAGCGATCGAGACCGGCAAACCGGTGCTTGCGGTGGAGGGCGACTCTGCCTTCGGCTTCTCCGGCATGGAAGTCGAAACCATCTGCCGCTACGGCCTGCCGATCTGCATCGTGATCTTCAACAATGACGGCATCTATCGCGGCACCGATGTCAATTCGGCCGGCGCAGATCCCGCCACCACCGTGTTCGTCAAGGGCGCGCGCTACGACAAGATGATGGAAGCGTTCGGCGGTACCGGCGTCAATGCGACCTCGCCCGACGAACTGAAGCGCGCCGTCAATGCGGCGATGGATTCCGGCAAGCCGACCCTGATCAACGCGGTGATCGATCCGGCGGCGGGGTCCGAAAGCGGCCGCATCGGCAATCTCAACCCGCAGAGCGCTCTCAGGAAGAAATAAACGGCAATTCGTCATTCCCCGCGCGCGCGAGGGATCCAGTAACCAGTGAAGATCGTGAGACCGAAAAGATACCGACCTGGGCTTGCTAACTTTGGACTTGCTGACTTGGACTTGCTGCGCACTGAATGCCCCGCTTCGAGGGCTTGATGGCAGCAGATAGGCATTAAGGGAGACAATATATCATGACCAAGGCGCTGAGCGGCGTTCGCATCCTCGATTTCACCCATGTCCAGTCGGGACCGACCTGCACGCAACTTTTGGCGTGGTTCGGCGCCGATGTGATCAAGGTCGAGCGCCCCGGCGTCGGCGACATCACCCGCGGCCAACTGCAGGACATTCCGAATGTCGACAGCCTGTACTTCACCATGCTCAACCACAACAAGCGGTCGATCACGCTCGACACCAAGAACCCAAAGGGCAAGGAAGTCCTGACCGCGCTGATCAAGAGCTGCGACGTGCTGGTGGAAAATTTCGGCCCAGGCGTGCTCGACCGCATGGGTTTCGCTTGGGAGAAAATCCACAGCATCAATCCCAAGATGATCGTGGCCTCGATCAAGGGCTTCGGTCCGGGCCCCTATGAAGACTGCAAGGTCTATGAGAACGTCGCGCAGTGCACCGGCGGCGCGGCCTCGACCACCGGCTTCCGCGACGGCCTGCCGCTGGTCACCGGCGCGCAGATCGGCGACAGCGGCACCGGGCTGCATCTCGCGCTCGGCATCGTCACCGCGCTCTATCAGCGCACCGTCACCGGCAAGGGGCAGAAGGTTACGGCGGCGATGCAGGACGGCGTGCTCAACCTGACACGCGTCAAGCTGCGCGACCAGCAGCGCCTCGCCCATGGGCCGCTGCAGGAATACAGCCAGTACGGCGAAGGCATTCCGTTCGGCGACGCCGTGCCGCGCGCCGGCAACGATTCCGGCGGCGGCCAGCCCGGCCGTATCCTCAAATGCAAGGGCTGGGAGACCGATCCCAACGCCTACATCTATTTCATCACCCAGGCGCCGGTGTGGGAAAAAATCTGCGACGTGATCGGCGAACCCGGCTGGAAGACCCATCCCGATTATGCCAAGCCGCCCGCCCGGCTGTCGCGGCTGAACGAGATCTTCGCCCGCATCGAGCAATGGACGATGACCAAGACCAAGTTCGAGGCGATGGAAATCCTCAACAAGGACGACATCCCCTGCGGTCCGATCCTGTCGATGAAGGAGCTGGCGGAAGACCCCTCGCTGCGCGCGACCGGCACCGTGGTCGAAGTCGATCATCCGACCCGCGGCAAATATCTGTCGGTCGGCAACCCGATCAAGCTCTCGGACAGTCCGAGCGAGGTGACGCGTTCACCACTACTCGGTGAGCACACCGACGAAATCCTCCGCCAGGTGCTCGGCCTCAGCGATCATCAGGTCGCCGAGATCCATGATTCCGGCGCGCTCGACCCGGCCCGGAAGCAGGCCGCGGAGTAGAAAGGTCGAACCGGTATCATGGTACTTCGGGCCGCCCTCTCGGCGGCCCCTTTTCTATCCAGAGAGTTAACCGCCGCATATGCTGCATTGCGGGATACAAAATGCTGCCATGCAAACGCGGCGATTGTCTCTGGCATCTGGTATACATAAATTCCCCTGGACGGTTGGCGGCGCGTGGGCCGCCTTTCATGGAGGGAATCTCATGTCCAAGACCTTTCCTATTGCATTCGCGCCTTCCAGCAATCTGTTCGGCCGCCTGTTCGCCAATGTCGACCGTTGGCTTTTGGCCTATGCCGAGGTCACGATCCGCAACGGCGACGTTCCGCGCTGCTGCATCTGACTCCGCCGGACCGGCGACCGTGCCTCTGGGCACGGAAATCCGGATATGCTGACTCGGGCCCCGATCTTCGGGGCCTATTTATTTTGTCCTTCGCCACGGACCTACGGGGCTGCCCAGGCACACCAAAAAAAACAGATCCAACGTCTACCGGTAGCTGTCTGCGACAAATCGCGCACGTGACACGTGCTTGAACGGACTTGCCGCCTCGCCATTCCTGATCCCAAAATCCTGTCAGCAAATACCGTCTCGCGCCGCGGCGCACCATGAAGTTGCGACAAAATCGGCCTTGCTTGTTGGAATATGATATACCAGAATTTGAAAATGTAGCGCTCCGGCCCGGATGGGGCCGCTTCCAAAAAGGCGCACGTCGGGAGGAAGATCATGATTGCAAATGCAGTGAGCGCGCCGAGCCAGGCGCCGTCCAGGGGCTTCCGCTGGATGCAGCTCATCATCGGCGTCGTCTGCATGGCGATGATCGCCAATCTCCAATATGGCTGGACTTATTTCGTTGCTCCGATGTCCAAGGCGCATTCCTGGGATGTCGGCGGCATCCAGGTCGCCTTCAGCATCTTCGTCGCGCTCGAGACCTGGTTGACCCCGGTCGAGGGATGGATCGTCGACACGCTCGGTCCGCAACGCGGTCCACGACTGATGGTCGCCGCCGGCGGCGTTTTTGTCGCGATCGGCTGGCTGATCAACGCCAAGGCCGGATCATTGGAGATGCTGTATCTCGGCGCCATCGTGTCCGGCATCGGCGCCGGCGGCATCTACGCCACCTGCGTCGGCAACGCCGTGAAATGGTTTCCGGATCGCCGCGGGCTCGCCGTCGGCTTGACCGCGGCGGGGTTTGGCGCAGGAGCGGCTGTCACCGTCATTCCCATCCAGATGATGATCGCACGAATTGGCTATGCCGACACCTTCTTCTGGTTCGCGCTGGGTCAGGGCGGCATCATCTTCGTGCTGGCGTGGCTGCTGCGCTCGCCACACGCCGGAGAAGTCCCGAGCGGGACGGCCGCCAAGGTGCTGCAGTCCAAGACCTCCAGCACCCCGGGCCAGATGCTCGCCTCTCCGGTGTTCTGGCTGCTTTATGTGATGTTCGTGCTGGTGTCGGCCAGCGGATTGATGGTGACGGCGCAGATCGCGCTGATCGCCAAGGATTACGGCGTCGCGCAGACGGTCGTCTTGTTCGGCGCCGGCACTCTGATCGTGGCCGGGGTCATCGACAATCTCGCCAATGGCGGAGCGCGGCCATTTTTCGGCTGGGTGTCCGACCATATCGGCCGTGAATACACCATGGCGATCGCTTTTTGCGCCGGCGGCGTCGCCTATTGGCTGCTCGGCACGGCCGGCACCACGCCGTGGACCTTCGTGATCTGCGCAGCGCTGATCTTCTTCACCTGGGGCGAGATTTTCAGCCTGTTCCCCTCGACCTGCACTGACATGTTCGGCCCGAAATACGCCACGACGAATGCCAGCCTGTTGTACACCGCCAAGGGCTTGTCGGCCTTTGTCGTTCCGCTGGCCAACGTGCTGAAGAACTACTCGGGAAGCTGGCATTCGGTGTTCACGATCGCCGCGATCATGAATTTCGTCGTCGTCGCGATGGCACTGTTCGTGGTACGGCCGATGCGGCTCTCGATCGCATCGGAAAACAAGGACAAGCGGGTGATCGGGCATCCGGCGGAGTGATGGTCATCGCTTCTCGAAACACGACGGCTTGAGTTGAGAATGAAGAGGCGCACCAGGTGCGCCTCTTTTTCTTGCCAGCTTTCCTTGTCAACAAGTCAGCTCAGTCCGCGAACCGCCTGTTCGAGGAATGCTTCCAGCCCCGCGATACACTCCATATCGCGATAGACGCGCTGTTTGTTGGCGGCGATCCGCGACGACAATTCGGTTCGGCCGGCTTCGTCCCGGCCGAGACGGCATGCGATCGACAAATAGTCGTCGACATTTGCGGCCGTCGTCTCGACAACGCCCATCATGCGCAGGATCGCAGCCGCGTGCCGGCCGCGCATCAGTTCACCCTCGAAGGCAACGATCGGCAGATTGTGTACCAGGCTTTCCAGGATCGAATTGCAGCCGGACCAGCCGATGCTGTCCAGCACCAGATCGCACAGTCCGATCGCGGCCGTGAATCGCTCCGGCGCAAGCCTGGGCAGGAACACGCAGTGGTCTGCCGCGTCCAGGCCGCGGGCGGTGAAAGCTCGGGCGAGGCGCGCCTTGAACGTCTCGGTCACGCCCTTGCCGCCGGCAAATTCGATGAAGGCGAACTGAGAACCCGGCACGTCGGCGGCGATCCGGGCGAACACCTCGTCGAACTGCGGCAGGTATTTCGGCAAGGACTGCGCGCACCAATACACGACCGCATCCTCGCGAAGCCCAAGCACGGCCCGATCGATCGAAGCAGGCTGAATATCGACGGGCTCGTAGTAGATCGAAAGATTGCGCAGCCGGACCAGCTTCTCAGAATAATGCCCCTCGGCGCCTTCTGGCTCCATCAGCTCGCTGCTGATGAAGTAGTCGATAGTTGGAAATCCGCTTGTTTCGGGGTGTCCCCAGGAACAGCATTGAACCGGCGCAAGTCGCATCCCGGCAAGCTGCGCCGATACCTTGTCCATCCCGATTTCGGGGAACAGCAGAACGTGCGGCGCGTCGTCCCGGATGGCGCGGCGCCAGGCCTCGAGCGGCTTCGGCCCCTGCACGAAATGATCGCACAGCTCGACTGCTGCCGCCGTTTCGGCGTCTCGCTCGACACCCGTATGATAGCCGATCACGCGAAATCGATCGCGGTCGAGCATCTTCAGCCAGCCCCTGATCGGAATCTTCCAGTTCGAGTGCTGCCGGAAAAATCCGCTGACGATGCCGAGCCGGATGGGCTCATGGGCGGCCGGCGGGCTTGGCAGACCCGGGGTTTCGTATCGGGCGTCGAGAAGGCGGCACACGATCGAACCGTAACGCGATTGCAGGTCCCGATCGTTGCGGCCCTGATACGGCAGGTAAAACGGCTGATGCGAGCCGATCGCATCCACCAGCATGTCGGTAGCCGATGCCTTCGCCACATCTGCGTCGAGTTCCCGCAACCTGTCCGCATAGGCCGCGCGCCGCGCATCGATCTCGGCAATGCTCTGATAGATCGCGGGCAGTTCCGCCATGCAAAGCGCCAGCCTGGCCTCGAGAAAATCCGGCCTCAACGCGACCGCCTGCGCGAAATGCTCCCTCGCCTCTGCGATTCCGGCCGCGCCGCGCAGCACGACGCCCAGATTGTAGTGCACCATGAAGGCGCTGGGATCGATGCCGAGCGCGGCGCGATATTGCGCCATGGCCGCATCGCGCCGCTCCATGGCCCGCAGCACATTGCCGAGATTGTTCCGTGGGCCGGGCGCGTTAGGGGCGATCGTCACCGCGCGCTCGGCAAAGACCAGCGCCTCCGGCAAACGATCCATCTTCTGCAGCAGCATCGCAAGGTGGATGTGCGCATCGAGAAAGTCCGGACGCAAACCGATCGCTCGTCGATAATGCTGTTCGGCATCGGACTGCCGGGCGAGCATGTCCAGCACCGACGCCAGATTGAAATGTGCGAGCGGAGAATTGGGCGCGGCAGCGAGAACCGCTGCAAACTGCGTCAACGCCTCATCGGCGCGGCCCGCCGATCTCAACGCGCGACCCAGATTGTTGCGCGCCTCGCTATAGTCCGGCTTGAGCTGGACCGCCCTCTCGAAGCAGGACAACGCTTCCGACAGCGCGCCACTGGCTGCGAGAATCACGCCCCTGTCGTTATGCGCCTCGGCGCCTGCCGGATCGAGCGTCACGGCGCGACCGATCAAGGCCGCCGCGTCCGGCCGGCGCAATTGATGGGCGATGACGCCCGCCAGATGGAACGCCCGCGCATTGCTCGGATCCATCTCGCAGACCGACCGGCAGAGCCGTTCGGCCTCCGCCAGGCGCCCGGCGCGATGCTGCGCGACCGCCGCCGCGAGCATCTGCGCGCTATCCCGCCTGGATGTCCCTGATGTCATGAGGAAATTGCGATCAGATGCACCGCCCATCGACCTCAGTCGCAGGAGCGGTAGCGGCCAAGACCGAGATCGATCTCGCAGGGATGGCCATAGACCCAGACCGGCTGATCGCACGGCAGCGCTCGCGTCGAGCGGTACACGGTGTTGCATGCGATGTTCGAGGCGGGATGCAGCACCAGCGTGGGACCCTCGTAGGGCTGAATCTCCGTTGCCGGGGCGAGCGCCGCCTGCACGTGGTGCCTTCGCCCGTGATGGGGTTTCGCCGACGCCGCACTAGCCCCCAGCCCAAGCACGGTGGTGAGGATCAGGATCGTTCGCAACCACATGGATTTCGCCCTTTCATCGGTCGTATGGGTCTTTGGTCCGGACTAGACGGAAGTTGCAGCTTCCGACTAGACATTCTCGATCGCGAAAGCCACAGGCTTTTCGCCAACCAGCCATCGCTGCCACATCCGCTGATAGGCAGCCTCGATCGCCTCAGTCAGTTTTGGCAGATCGAACAGGGGCTTGACGTCGCGATTTCGTTCAATCTGTTGGCGGAGCGCCCGCAGCCGATCCGGCCCACCGATCAGAGCCAGCGCCGTCCGCTCATACTCTTGCAGCGAATGGGTCACGAGTTCCGGAATCCCGATCGCCCTCAGAAGACTGCCGGCGACGCGGCCCGCGAATGTCTCGCTGCAGCAGGTCAGGACCGGCACCCCGCACCACAACGCGTCGCTCGCCGTCGTATGCGCATTGCAAGGCGTCGTATCGAGAAACAAATCGGCATGCCGGTGACGCTCGAGATGGGCCCGCGTCGGCACGACCGGCGCGAACATCAGTCGGCTCGGATCGATATCACGCCTGCCCGCTTCCACGCGAAGATTGGCCTCGACCACCGCATTTGCGCCGAGCAGCCACAGCACGCTGCCGGGCGCGGCCTTGAGCAGGCGCATCCAGATATCGAACAGGCATGGCGAGAGCTTGTAGCTGTTGTTGAAACAACAGAACACGAGACCCCGTTCCGGCAGGCCCCAGTCGCTTCGCGCAGTCCGGCCGGACGCCACCTCTCGCTTGCGGTCGTTGGCCTGATAACACTCGGGAAGATGCACCAGCCGCTCGGTGAAGAACGCCTGCAGCTTTTCCGGGACGACGAAGCGGTCAACCAGGACGTAGTCGATGAAATCCGCACCCATTGTGGCCGGAAATCCGAGGTAGCTGACCTGCACCGGGGCGGGCCGGCAAGCCGCGATGGCCGGACGCGCGCGGTGGGTATATCCCTTGAGGTCGATCAGGATATCGATCTTGTCATCGTGAATCCGTCCGGCGGCATCGCGATGTGACAATGCAGCGATGTCGACGAAGCGATCGAAGGCCTGCACGAGCCGTGCGCGCATCGGGCTGCCGTCATCCGCGCCATAGCTGTAGGCATAGACCTCAAAGCGACCGCGATCGTGGCTCTCGAACAACTCAGCCATCAGCCGCGCCGTGGCGTGCTCGAAAAAATCGCCCGAGAGATAGCCGAGACGAATGCGCTCGCGCGCGTTCCGCACGCCATGCCCAAAGCGCGCACCTTGCGGTGGTCCGAGCGGCCTGATCCACTGCTCGGCGCAGCGCAATTGATCGGCGGCGGACGCAGGCGTCGCGAACAGATAGAACGGCGGAACGCGAACTCCGCTTCGCACCATCTCGACCAGCTGTGCCTGCTCCGCTTCACGGTCGTCCCAGGCGCAAACCAGCGCGCGATGATGCACGAGCTGGCTGAATGCGTCGGCATGGTCAGGGCGGAGCGCGAGCGCGCCGCGCCATGCCGCGATCGCCGCCTGGAGATCACCGAGCTCGCGCAAGGCGTTTCCGAGATTATAGGCCGCTTCCGGAAAATCCCGCCGGCATGCCAGGGCGAGTTCGAACGCCGCCCTTGCCTCGGCTGGCTGTTCCTCGGCAAGCAGCGCCGTTCCCAAATTGTTGTAGAGGTCCGCATGTGCCCGCATGGCGGCCGCCGGACTGGGCCCGACCACCCGGCGATAGAGTTCGATCGCGTCGCGGTGCCGGCCGAGCTCCTGCAGCACGATCCCGGCGTTGTTGATCGCATCGAGATGATCGGGCCGGAGCGCGAGCGCGCGGCCGTAGGCGGCCAGCGCGTCCTCAAGCTTGCCTTGCTGCTGCAGCACCGTGGCGTGGTTATAGATGGCCTCGGCATAATCGGGCTTCAGGGCGATCGCTTGCTCGAAGGCCGTCACGGCCGCGTCGAGCCGGTCCTGGTCTTTCAGGACGGTGCCGAGATTGTTGTGCGCGACGGCGATTTCGGGTTGCCTGGCGATGGCTGTTCGATACGCGGCCTCGGCCGCGTCGAGATCTCCCATCTGATGCAGGACGACGCCGAGATTGAATGACGCCTCGGCATAGACCGGCGTTGCCGCCGCTGTGCTGAAAGCGGAGGCGGCCTCGCCGAGCCTGCCCTGCATCTGCAGCACCACGCCGATATTGTTGTGGGCCTCCGGGTAATCGGGCTTGATCGCGAGCGCCGCCTGATAGGCTTGCATCGCGCCATCCAGCATATGCTGCGCCTTGAGCGCGTTGCCGAGCGCGAGTTGCGCCTGCGCATAATTCGGGTTGAGCAGAACAGCCTGTCGATGTGCGTCCGCGGCATCCACCATCCGGCCCTGCTGCTGCAGTACCGTTCCGAGATTGTGATGGCTCGCCGCATTGTTCGGCCGCAGCCCGATCTCCTGGCGCATCAGCCGTTCGGCGTTTGCCAGATCACCCTGTTGGGCCGCGATGATGCCGAGATTGCCGCAGGCTGCCGCGTTGGACGGATCGATGCTCAGCACCAAAGCATAGAGGCGTTTGGCCTCCGCGATCGAACCGGCACGTTGCGCCGCAACGGCGGTTTGCATCAGCTGTTGCGGTGTTGGTCGTCCCACAGCGCGATTTGTTCCCAGGCGGCAAGCCGGCGCCTTCAATCAGGCAACCGATAATTGGTGTATTGAATGTCGAAACTGGTCGCGCCGTACAGCTTCACATAGACGATCGGACCGGACAGCTTGACTTCGTCGATCGAGCGAGGCCCCTTGAACAGTGTTGGGTCATTCTCGCGGTCCGGTGCATAGATCAACGCCTGACCGGTCGGCGGCGTCAGGGTCACGATCATGGTGACCTCGGTCGCGGATTCCGGAATGTATTTCGAGATGTCGACCTTGATCGGGGTCGGCTCGACCGGTGCGCTCGGCGGAACCTCGGACTGCTGAACCTGGACCACGGCCGGCGGCTGCTGCATATCCATCTTCAACTCCTCCTCGACACGGGCCGACGAAAAAGGGGGACTCTCAAAGCCCCCCTTCTTATCATATTTCCTGGTTGCGTTCAGAAGTTGAACGTCATGCCTGTGGTTGCGGCCTTGAGGGTCGCGCCGCCGATCGTGTCGTTGGCAGCATCGCGCCCGCAGACCTGGTAGCCGTGGCCGCTGGCGCCGAGACAATAATGCGCGCCCGGACCTTGCGTGAGTTCGGAGGCGACGACGTACCAGCTGGCCCAGCTGTTGAAGTGGTAACGAGCACCGATCGCGTATTGGCTGGCCGAATCGTCGAACAGGTTTTCCTGGAATTGACCGACTTGCACGGCTGGTCCCGGCGACACGCATGCCACGCCGGCGTTGATGTTGTTGAGGCTCAGGCAGGTCGGGCTGCCCGGCGTCTTGAAGGCGTGGGCATACGACGCACTCAACGCCCACTTTCCGATGTCTTGCGTGATACTGGCGAAAGCGCCGTCGCGCGAGCGCTCGTTGAACGGCTCTTCCGCAGCGCTCACGTCGCGCCGTAGCCACTCGTAATAGGCGTTGAACTGAACATCGCCCAGGCCATCGTTGAAGCGATAGCCGCCGCCGATCTTCGCCGCCCATTCGTTGTGAACACCGGTGACGACCTGGGAACCGTCGGGAAGGAATATCGGGGCGACTTGGCCCGGTTCCAGTCCGTCGTCGCCGTGACGGTTGACGTTCTCGTGCAGCTCATAGGCGGCGATCGCGGTGAACGCGCCGTTCTTGTACGTTGCCGCAGCGCTGTAGGCGTTGCCGTAGGACCCATCGGTGCAGCCATCGCCGCCGATATTGCCACCAACCGAGCCGCCGGTGCCGGGGAAGTTGCT
Source organism: Bradyrhizobium sp. (assembly GCF_049581145.1). Classification (GTDB taxonomy): domain Bacteria; phylum Pseudomonadota; class Alphaproteobacteria; order Rhizobiales; family Xanthobacteraceae; genus Bradyrhizobium. The sequence goes on along the minus strand of NZ_JBAURI010000310.1, from coordinate 1,174 downwards.
GCCGCTGCCGCGCGCGGACGCGCCGTTACATTGGAAAGTGTCGCCGTAGGAATAGTCGCTGTTGTCGACCGCGTAGTTCTGGCCTGGCGAGACCAATGCGCTGAACTGGAGGCCATAGAGGATCGGCGATTCGTACCAGAGCGCGTGGTCCATGCGCCAATCGAACTCGGCGCGGTTGTCGCCGCCGGTATTGCCCATGATCGAATTGTAGTCGCCGAGCGTCCGCGAGAACGGGTCCATCGCGGCGGTGGCCTTCTTGTAGGGCGTATCGGACTTGCCGGCCTTGATGGAGCCCCACGGAGTTTCCAATCCCAGGAAACTGTCGCGCGTTCCCAATGCAGCTTTTTCGGTGGGGGCTGCCGAGATATCGACCTGCGACTCGAGCTGGGCCACGACCGCCATGCCTTCCCAGCCATAGGGCGCAAGGTTGTGCCGGACGCGAATGCCGAAACTGGAAATATTGCTCGCGATGCCAAATTTCGTGCCCTGATCGAACACGGAGGGATTGAAGACGTCGCCCGAAACATCGATCGATCCGTAAAGCGTCACGGTGGTGTTGTCGATCACCGGGCCCAGAGGGCCCGCCTTGACCGGAATGCCGCCGATGGTCCGGACCGGCGGTACCGGAGCCGGCGAGGTTGCGACGGAGCCGTGCAGCACCGGGTTGCCCTTGAATTTGCTTGGATCGGTCGCGGGCGCTGAAGCGACCGTGGTTGATTTTTCCGCGGACAGAACGCGGACCTTGGCGCGCAATTCGGCGTTTTCCTTTTCGATCTTGTCGAGCCGCGCCATCACGTCATCAAGTGTCGCGGCCCGGGCCGTTGCCCCACAGGACAGCAAACAGAGCGCCGCAAGGGCTGTGCCGGACAGAAACCCGTGTCTCATGTAATCCCCCTCAGGAAATCCGATTCAACTTCCAAGGGTAGAACCCTAAGGTATGCCAGATGCCAAAGTGAACCCGCATAATCACGCTAAGTAACATTTTCGTAATCCATGTGTCAAAAATGCCACTAAATTACGCACGCGCCGCAGCATTTGCGTCCGCAATGCAGCATTTTTGTGCATTGCGACAGGGTTGATCGGCTGAGAGAGCGATTTTTGTCATGATCAAATCAAGTTACGCCGAGACGATGGATTCAGCTTTGGGTCATGAACAATCTTGAGTTGCATAAAC
>NZ_JBAURI010000309.1:0-5296 GCF_049581145.1 Bradyrhizobium sp. | reverse complement strand
TTGAATCATGAGCAACTCACCTCGTCAAGCTAAAATCACTAAATTACATGGCTACATAAAACATGCCTGAAACAAGGTTGTGCAAATATTATCAGCCGCTTAGGCTCGGAAAGCCACGCAACTTCCGTCTAATGATACCGCGCGCCGCCATGCAATGCGCGCCGTGGCGGCCATGGCGCCGGCGCACCGGCCAGCAGCGGCTCAATGATGGCGGCCTTGTCGGTCTGGCTATCCTGCAGCGCCTCGATGAAATCGGCGAACCACTGCTGGATCGAGTGCCGCCGCAGCCTGTCCATCATCGCTTCATAGCGCATGCGCCGTTCCGACAGCGGCATCGAAACCGCCATCGCGATGGCCCGCGCCATGCCCTCGATATCGTGCGGATTGACGACCAGCGCGGTGTCGAGCTCGTTCGCGGCGCCCGCGAATTTCGACAGCACCAGCACGCCCGGATCGGCCGGATTCTGAGCCGCGACATATTCCTTTGCGACCAGGTTCATGCCGTCATGCAGTGGCGTCACCACGCCGACCTGCGCGGTGCGATAGAGGCCGGCCAGCACGCCCTGGCCATAGCCCTTGTTCAAATAGCGGATCGGGGTCCAGTCCGCCTCGCCATGGCGGCCATTGACGTCGCTGACCAGCCTTGCGACCTCGTTCTGCAAATTGCCATAGGCCTCGATCGAGCCGCGCGACGGCGTCGCGATCTGCAGCAGCGATACGGCGCGAACCAGCGAGGGGTGCGCGGTCCACATCTGGTCGAAGGCATTGATCCGGTTGAGCAGTCCCTTCGAGTAATCCAGCCGGTCGACGCCGATCGCAAGCTTCTCGCCGTTCAGGCTGCGCCGCAGTCGCGACACGTCGGGATGCGTCACCGCCTTGGCAGCGCCCTGCGCGAACTTCTCCGCGTCGATCCCGATTGGAAACACCCCCAGCCGTGTGCGGCCATGGTTGGAGACCACCATATGGTCATGGATCGGGAGTCCGAGATCGGAACGGACATAGGCGAGGAAATTCTCCCGATCGCCCTCGGTCTGAAAGCCGATCAGGTCATAGGCCAGCATCGCCTCGATCAACTCGCGATGACGCGGCACGCTCTCGACCACACCGCGCTCGGGCCATGGCGTGTGCAGAAAGAAGCCGACCGGCGCGGTCACACCGAGATCGCGCAATTCGGCGCCGAGCGCCAGGAAATGATAATCCTGGATCCAGAAGGCGGTCCCGGGCCTGTTGAAGCGCAGCAATGCGCGTGCCATGAAGGCGTTGACTTCGCGATACGACACATAGTCGCCATGTGACACCCGAATCAGGTCGCTGCGCGAATGCAAGGCCGGCCAGAGCGCGGAATTGGCAAAACCCTCGTAATAGCCGCCGTAATGCGCTGCCGGCAGATCGAGCAAAGCCAACGCGCCTTCGCCCAGCGGCTCGATTTCGGCAAACGGTTCCTTGACCGCGCCGTCACGCACCCGGCCCGAGGAACCCACCCAGATCGCGCCCGAGTTCTCGACGACCGGCAGCAAAGCGGCGGCCAGCCCGCCGGTCATGGGTTCATTGGCTTTTCCGCGCGAAACGCGGTTGGAAACGACGACGAGGTTCACAGGTCCGCTCCTGAAGTCCGCCGTGTTTAACTAACGTTCATCATTATGGTTCCCGGACACCCTTTCAACGAAATGAAACCAAATTCGGGCTCGCGCGGGGTGGAACGGCGGCGGAGTCAATCAGGGAAATTGTCGCGGGCGCGCTTTTCGGGCCCTGGAACTGTGTCCCCGGTCGGTCTTTGTCAAGACAACCACGACCACACCAGGTCGATTATGGTTTCGCTGCGGAGCCACCATCATCAAGCAAGCGGGCGAGGAACTCCCTGACATCTTGCGGGGCATCAAAATGCCCGGCGACGCCCTGAGCACGCCGGCCGACGGAGAACGCCAGCCCGTCGAAATCCGGCATGATCGCAAATACTGATTCGTCCGTGACGTCGTCGCCGATGAAGAAGGGACGGCGGCCCCTGAACGGCTGATGCGTCATCAATGCGCGCACGCCGCTCGCCTTGGTGAAACCGGCCGGCTTGATTTCGCAGACACACTTGCCCGGCAGCACCTCGATCGGCGCATCCGGCAGGTCGGCCCTGATCAGCGAAACCGCTTCGTAGATCGCCTGTTCCGCATGCGGCGCGAGACGGTAATGCAGCGCCAGCGAATATCCCTTGTCCTCGAGCAGGATTCCCGGACTAAGCCGGGCAATTGCAGCCAGACGGCGCTTCAATTCCTGGTCCATCTGCGGCGCGCGTGTCGCGGCCGAATCGCCATCGCCCCGCAGCCGCATTTCCGCGCCATGACCGCCAATGGCCGGAAACTGGTCCGGCGCGAAGATCAGGTCGATGTCATTCAACGAACGCCCGCTGACCAGCGCCAGCGCGCCCGATGTGCGCGACAGCAAGCCGCGCAGCGTCTCGGCAAGACCCGGGGGCACCCAGACTTCGCGCGGCGTCGGCATCAGATCGAGCAGCGTGCCGTCGATGTCGAGCAGGATCGCCGTGTCATCCAGATGCGGCACCAGCGTGCGCGGCAGCGGAACGGCGTCGGCCACCGCCGGCGGGGATTCTTTTCGCAATGGCATCTCGGCGATATCCTCGTTCAAGCCGGTGTTGGAGCCTTGTTCGAAGCCTTGGTTCATCATTCTACTCCACAATGGCAAGCGGCCGCGCCACCGATTCCAGCGGCCGGCGCTCGGCCGCGACGCAATACCGCCAGGCGACAAGCGCGGCGGCGATCATCAACGCCGATCCGAACAGGTAGCCCAGGAAGACCCTTGGGCGCGATCCGGTATCGATCAGCGCGCCGAACAGCGCCGGTCCCGCGACCCCGCCAATCCCGGTGCCGATGGCATAGAACAACGCGATCGCCAGCGCCCGCACCTCGAGCGGAAAGGTCTCGCTGACGGTGAGATAGGCCGCGCTCGCGGCGGGCGAAGCGAAGAAGAAAATCACCATCCAGGCGACGGTCTGGCTCTGCGCGCTCAAGGCGCCGATCGAGAACAGATAGCCGGACAGCGCGAGCAGCACGCCCGATGCGCCATAGGTGAACGCGATCATGGCGCGTCGACCGAGCGTGTCGAACAGCCGGCCGAGCAGCAGCGGACCGAGGAAATTGCCGGCGGCGAACGGCAGGATGTACCAGCCGACTTGGTCGGAGGCGATGCCGTAGAAGTCGATCAGCACCAGCGCGAAGGTGAAGAAGATGGCGTTGTAGAAGAAGGCCTGCGCGACCATCAGGACCAGCCCGACCAGCGCCCGCTCGCGATAGGACGACAACAGCGTCCGCGCGACCTCGCCAAGCGGGGTGTGATCGCGCATCTTGAGCCGGATGGTCGCAAAGGCGTGACCATCCAAATCCTGCGCATGTCCGATCGCGCTGCGTTCGATATCGGCGACGATCGCCTTCGCGCGCTCGGGATGACCATGGATCATCAGCCAGCGCGGGCTTTCCGGAATCCACATCCGCATCACGAAGACGATCAGGCCGAGAGCCGCGCCGGTGAAATATGCCAGCCGCCAGCCGAGATCGGGCCCGGCGTGAGCGGGATCGAGCAGCACGATCGCGCTGCCCGCACCGAGCGCGGCGCCGAGCCAGAAACTGCCGTTGATGACGAGGTCGGTCCAGCCGCGATAACGCGCCGGCACCAGTTCCTGGATCGTGGAATTGATCGCGGTATATTCGCCGCCGATGCCGGCGCCGGTCAGGAACCGGAACACCGCGTAGCTTGCGACGCTCCACGAGGCCGCGGTCGCGGCCGTTGCCGCGAGATAGAGCGCGAGCGTGATGAAGAACAGCTTCTTCCGCCCGATGCGATCGGTGAGCCAGCCGAAACCCAGCGCGCCGAGCACGGCGCCGGCGAGATAGGCGCTGTTGGCAAGGCCGACATCGAAATTGGAGAAATGCAGCGTCGGGCTCTCCTTCAGCGCCCCGGACAAGGCGCCGGCCAGCGTGACTTCCAGCCCATCCAGGATCCAGGTGATGCCGAGCGCGAGCACGACGCGGGTGTGAAAGCCGCTCCAGGCGAGGCTGTCCAGTTGCGCGGGAATGGTGGTCTCGATGATTTCATCTTCGCTTCGCCGCATCGCCGCAGACATCGGGACCGAAGTGGGGGCCAGGTTGGCGGCCAAGTCGACGGGAGCGGCGTTATCCCCAGCCAGGCGGTGCTGCAAATTCATTGGGTTGGACCAATGTGAAAAAGCCCGGACCGCGATGATCCCAAGGCGCGATGATCCCAGGCCGTCGAGGCGCGCTGACGGCATAAGGTCATGCCGCCCCGCGACAACGTTGCGGCGCGGCGAGGGTTCCGCCGCAAAAGATTGCAGGAACAGAGCGCCGCCCTGTCCGTTTTCCAAGATAACCTTCCAAGGAAACCCATCTTTCCAAGGAAACACATGGAGTTATCGATGGTCGCGCGCAAAAAGGCCGCCGCACGCAAAACCGGCCCGCGAAACACAACGCCAGGGAGCACGGCGCGGAAACGCGCGCCAAAGCGCTGGTCGCAACGCGTCACCCGCAACAGCGACGCACTTGATCTCAAGCGCGGCGTCTTCAAGCTCACCAGCGCCAGGAAGATCGCGTCCTCGCTGAAGCGCTCGGCGGAAACGAGTTCGCGCCGCAAGTCGGGTGCCTACCGCTCGGCGCTGTCGATGCTGACCTTCTACATCAACCGCGCCGGCAAGACGCTGCCGAAGACCGAACGCGATCGGCTCGAGCGGGCGAAGGTCGAGCTGAGGCGCCAGTTCGGTCGAGAATAAGCCGTCATTCCAGGATCAGTCACCGGGTCGCGCGAATGCGCGGCCGACGACCGGCTCCGCGCAGACCCGGAATCACGGCCGTTTAAGCCGCCCGAATGGTCTGCATGAAGCGATCCAGTTCGGCGCGCAGCCGCGTGCTCTCGCTCGACAAGGCCTTGGCCGAGCTCAGCACCTCCTCCGAGGCCGAGCCGGTTTCGGCGGCGCCACGATTGACCTTGACGATGTTGGCGGCGGCCTCGTGCGTGCCGTGCGCGACCCGCTGAACGTTGCGGGCGATCTCCTGCGTCGCACCGCCCTGCTGCTCGACCGCGCTGGCGATGGCGGAGGCGATGCTCGAGATCTGGCCGATCGTCGAACCGATCTCCTTGATCGCCGCAACCGACTGCTGCGTCGCGTCCTGCATGCCGGAGATATGCTGCGAGATCTCGTCGGTTGCCTTCGCGGTCTGACTGGCGAGCGATTTGACCTCGGAGGCGACCACGGCAAAGCCGCGGCCGGCATCGCCGGCGC
>NZ_JBAURI010000308.1:0-1835 GCF_049581145.1 Bradyrhizobium sp. | reverse complement strand
GCAAAATCTGTTTGGTCAACTGCCCGAGTTTCGGCGCACCCGGCAGGTCGGCGCCATAGCTCGTCAGGTCGACGCCGGTCAGCACGATCTCGGGATGACCGCGTTCAACGAGTGTCCGGACCTGCGCGACCGCCGCGCCCATCGGCACCGAGCGCGAATTGCCGCGGCCGAACGGAATGATGCAGAAGGTGCAGCGGTGATCGCAGCCGTTCTGCACCTGCACGAAGACGCGCGGCAGGCCGCGCTGAAAGCCCTCGACCAGATGCGGCGCCATCGCCTTGACCGCCATGATGTCGCTGACCGCGATCTTTTGCCCGGCGACGACGTCGATCTCGGATCGGAACGCGGCGCGCGCATCCAGCCAGGCCTGCGGCCGCATCTTGTCGTCATTGCCGAGGACGCGATCGACCTCGCGCATCTCGGCAAACATCGCGGCCTGGGTCTGCGCCGCACAGCCGGTGACGACGATGCGCGCAGTGGGACGCTCGCGCTTCAGCCGCCGGATCGACTGCCGCGCCTGCGCCACCGCCTCATTGGTGACGGCGCAGCTATTGACGACGATGGTGTCGGCGAGCCCGGCCGCTTTCGCTTCGCGGGCGATCACCTCCGATTCGAAGGCGTTGAGACGGCAACCGAAGTTGATGACATCGACGCTCATCGCTCAGGCGACGCTTGCAAACAGCGCCGGATCGAACCGGCCCTCGTATTCAAAGCTCGCCGGGCCCGTCATCAGCACGTGATCGTCGCGCTCGCGCCATTCGATCGAGAGCTCGCCGCCGGGCAGCATGATCCGCACAATGCGGTTGGCGCGCTTCAGCCGCGCGGCGGCGACCGCCGTGGCGCAGGCCGCCGAGCCACAGGCCCTGGTCAACCCCGCGCCGCGTTCCCAGGTACGGATCGTGATGTGATCGCGATCGATGATATGGGCGAGCGTGATATTGGCGCGCTCCGGGAAGATCGGATGATTTTCCAACAGCGGCCCAAAGCGGGCGAGATCGTGGGCCTCGACATCGTCGACCCAGAAGATCGCGTGCGGATTGCCCATGCTGACCACCGACGGCGAATGCAAGACCGGCGCGTCGATCGGCCCGATCTGCAGCTCGATATAGCGAGTGTCGCGGAACTCTTCGGCAAGCGGGATATCCTGCCAGCCGAATTTCGGCACGCCCATGTCGACCGTGTAGAGTTCGGGCGAGGGCCCCGGCCAGCAATTCAACAATCCTGCCGCGGTCTCGAAGGTGACGGCGCGGCCGCCGGTCGCCTCGAACAGCCGCTGCACCACGCAACGCATGCCGTTGCCGCAGGCGCCGGCTTCCGAACCGTCATTGTTGTAGATGCGGACAAAGGCCTCGGTGCCTGCGAGCCGGGGTGGCTGCAGCACCATCAGCTGGTCGTACGGCAACTGGGACGCCACCGCGCGGGCGTCCGCTGCCGTCACCGCGCCGGGCGCGTCGCGCAGATCGACCACGACGATCTCATTGCCGATGCCGTTCATTTTGGCGAAAGCATGGTTGGCCAGCGCGCTCATGAAAATATCCAATTTATGTCCGTCTTATATGGCCAAACGGGCCGAATTGGCCAGTGCGGCATTGCCCGCAGGGCAGATGACCGATCTGTTAGGGGACGAAGCCGCGGCTTGCGTGTTAGATAGCGACCCTTCGCCGATTGGCCGGGACATCCAACACGGCCTGGAGACCATCCATGAATTTACGCCATTTTTGCCTTGCCATGGCCGCGCTGGCCCCGGCCGCAGCCTTCAGTTTCAGCGTGGCGCAGGCGCAATCGCCCACGGCCGTGCCGTCACCTGTGCCTGCGGTCTCCGCGAGCCCAACGCC
>NZ_JBAURI010000307.1:0-10433 GCF_049581145.1 Bradyrhizobium sp. | reverse complement strand
GGTGGCCGCGGCAGCGTGTTCAGCGTCGTGGTCGGCTGCGTCCTGATCGGCACCCTGCTCAACGCCTTCACCATCATGGACGTCAACAGCGAGGTGCAGAACATCATCAAGGGCGTCGTGCTGCTGGCGGCCATCGTACTCGACAACTGGCTGCATCCCCGTGACGAGGAGACCGCGCGGCAGGGAGACTGAGTGCACGATCCCCTTGGGCATCGCGCCGATACCAACGACGGCGACCGGGGCGAACAGACAGAGACGAAAGCAAAAAAGAAACCAGGCAAAAAGACGAAGCAAAAGACAAAACGGCAGGGAGGAACCATCATGACGAAAAAGAGCTGGATGTTGCTGTTCGCAGGCGCGGTGCTGGCCGTGCTGCCGATGCTGGCCGTGGCGCAGGAGGAGGGCGGCACCAAGACCGCGCGCGAGCTGCGCGCCGCCTACGACAGGGCGCTGGAGGGCAAGACCATCGCCTATCTTCCGATCGCGCTCGGTGTGCCCCTCTCGGACGAATGGGGCCGGGTGGTGAAGGAGGAAGCCGAATGGCGCGGCATGAAATATGTCGTGCGCGATCCCAACAACAATCCGTCGGCCATGCAGCAGGCGCTGACCGCGCTGGTCGACCAGAAGCCGGACGTGCTGATCGTCCAGAACCCGAGCGTCACGCTGTTGATGAAGGACCTGAAGCGCGCCGAGGCGCAAGGCACCCACGTCATCCAGATCAACATGTCGTCGAATTACAAGTCCGGCGCCTTTGTCGGCGCCGACTGGCACGAGGTCGGCAAGATGCTGGCCACCGACGTCGTCAAGCAGTGTGGCGCCGGGTCGGGCAAGTCGGGCAAGGTGCAGATCGTGCAGGGCGAACTGACCGCGGCCGCCAGCGTCGATCAGGTCGGCGGCATCATGGAGGTCCTCAACAAGGATCCCAGCATCAAGGTGGTCTCGAACCAGGCGGCGAACTGGGATGCCAACACCGCGCTGAACGTCACCGCGACCGTGATCCAGCAGCACCCCGACCTGTGCGCCAGCATCGGCTTCTGGGGCATCATGGAATCCGGCGCGGCGCAGGCGATCCGCAATGCCGGCAAGATCGACGACGTCAAGGTCTATGCCTCGGGCGAAGGTTCGCAGCTCGATTGCGACCAGGTCAACTCGGGCAATTTCTACAAATTCCTGAGCTACAAGGCGACCGAGCAGGGCCACGATCTGATGATGGCGGCGGAGACGCTGCTGGAGTCCGGCGAGAAGCCGGGGACCCGCAATCTCGAATATTACACCCAGCCGGTCTGGCTCGACAAAACCAACGCCAACGGCGCCAACTGCTTCGCGTTGCCGAAGAAGAGCTAGACGCTCAAGTCCGTGAGAGTTGCAACATGGTACGGCGCTTGATGTCCTTGCGTGCGGGGCTGTCGGATTCACCCAAGATCCTCTGCCGTCATTCCGGGGCGGGCTCTTGCGCGAGCCCGGAATCCATGACCACCGGCCGGAGTTGTGTTGTGCACACATTGCCGCGCCTCCCGAAATACGCCCGTCTGTGGTTATGGATTGCGGGCCTGCAGATTTCAGTCGGCGATTGCCGACAGAAATCTGCATCCCGGAAAGACGCCGAGAGATACGGGCTGATCCGATAGAGGCGTCCTGACGATGTCGACAATGGATTCGTTTGCGGCCTCGGTGCGGCGGTTCTCGCCGCGGCTGCTGCTGTCCGAACTGCTGCTGAAACAATGGTTCGAGCCGGTGATCCCGTTCACGGTGATGATCGGGCTCTGGCTCTATTTCGCGCTGACGATCCCCGACTATGCCACGGTGCAGAACACGGTCTCGCTGCTGCGGCTGTTCGCCGAATTCGGCTTTGTCGCGCTGGCGATGGGCTTTTGTCTGATCACCGGCGGCATCGACCTCAGCGTCGGGGCGATCTTCGCGCTGTGCAATTTCGCGGCGCTGTATTTCCTGCTGGTGCAGGAATGGCCGGTCGGTGTCGTCATTGCCGCGACGCTGGCCGTCGGCGCCGCGCTCGGCAGCATCAACGGCCTGTTGATCGGGTTCCTGAAGACCCGGCCATTCCTCACCACGCTGGTGACCCTGATCATCCTGCGCGCCTGCGTCAATCTGCTGAACACCAGCTACGCGCAGGTATTCGCGACCAATTCGGTCGACAGCGACGCCTGGGACTATGTCGGCGGCGGCAGCCTGTTGGGGATCCCCATCAATGCGGCCACGTTGTTCATCGTGCTGCTCGTCTGCCATATCTTCCTGTCACGCTCGCGCTATGGCTGGCACCTGACCGCGATCGGCGCCAGTCGCAAGGCCGCCCGGCACGCCGGCATCCGCGTCCGGTTGATGTTGTTCGTCACTTACGTGCTGTCGGGGACATTGTGCGCCGCGAGCGGCATCTTCTATGCGGCGCGGCAGGCGAGCACGGATTCCACCACCGGCGTGGGCTGGGAATTTCAGGCCTTGACCGCGGTGGTGCTCGGCGGCGTTTCGCTGGCCGGCGGCAAGGGCACGGTGTGGCGTGCGATGATCGGCGCGCTGATCATCTTCCTGCTGGTCAACGGCCTGGTCCGCATGGGCATCCCGGGCTACGTCACCTCGGCGGCCACCGGCATCATCCTGCTGGTCGCGGTCGGCATCGACGTCAAATGGTCGAAGAACCGCGGCAAGGCGATCCAGAAGATCTATGTCAATCCCGCGTTCGTGGCGCTGTCGCCGGCGCCGTCGGTGCAGCGCGGATCGAACTCGCCCTACGCCCAGAACGACCGGCTGATCGGCGCCCAGGCAATCGGCCTCGATCAGGTCGAGGGGCCGGAGGACGTCATTCTCGACCGCCAGGGCCGGCTCTATGGCTCGACCCGCGACGGCAATGTGATCCGCTTTTCCGGTCCTGATTTCGCAACGCGCGAGGTATTCGCCCATATCGGCGGCCGGCCGCTCGGCATGCAGTTCGATCGCGACGAGAATCTCGTGGTCGCGGTTGCCGGCATGGGCGTCTATGGCGTCGCGCCCGACGGCCGCGTCTTCAAGATCACCGACGAGACCAACCGCACCTGGTACAAGCTCAATGACGATTCCCGGCTGCGCATGGCCGACGATCTCGACATCGGCCCCGACGGCAAGATCTATTTCAGCGACTGCACCACGCGCTACGAGATGACCACCAACACGCTCGACATTCTCGAGGCGCGTCCCAATGGGCGCCTAGTCTGCCACGATCCGGCGACCGGAACGACGCGCACCGTGATCAATCACTTCTACTTCCCGAACGGCGTCTGCGTCGCGCATGATGGGAGGTCCGTGCTGATCGCCAGCACCTCGCTATGCAAGGTGTTTCGCCACTGGATCGAGGGGCCGAAAAAAGGCCGCACCGAGATCCTGATCGACGAATTGCCGGGCAACCCCGACAACATCAACCGCGCCTCCGACGGCACCTACTGGCTGGCGCTGGTCGGCATCCGCACCCCGACTTTCGACCTGGCCGCGCGAAAACCGGGTTTTCGGCTGCGCATGGTCAAGCAGGTCCCGGCCGACGAATGGCTTGCGCCCGCGCTGAACCATGGTTGCGTGCTCAAGTTCAACGAGCAAGGCGAGGCCCTGGAGTCCTGGTGGGATCCGACCGGCATCGCGCACTCGACCTTGACCTCGATGCGCGAGCACAAGGGCTACCTCTATCTCGGCGGCCTCGAGAACAACCGGATCGGACGCATCAGGCTCGACGGCGTCGACGACACATGGACCGGCTATGACGCCTATTGGGGCGCCAAAAGCCGGATCGCTGGAGCATTTTCCGGAAAGGTGGACACCGGCTTTCCGCAAGAAAATGCGACCAACAAAGAACGGAGGTAACGCCGCCATGGGACTGTTCGACCATCTGTTGCACGACGTCCGCAGCGTGATCGATCGTGACGGTGGCGAGAGCGCGATTCCGCCGCTGGATGGCGCGCTCAGCCCCAACGACCGGCTGGACGATTGCGCGCCGATCGGCTTGCCGTTGCCTGGTCTCGACGACGTGGCAATCGCCAGCGACGGCACGGTCTACGTCTCGGCGGGGCGGTCGGTGCTGAAGCTCAGCGGCAGCGGTCTGTCGAGCCGTGCGCTGGTTGCCGAGTTCGAGGACGATGCCGGCGGCCTTGCGATCCATCCCGATGGCCGCCTGCTGGTTTGCATCGCCGGCCGCGGCCTGGCTGCGATCGATCCGGCCCATCCCAATCCGCGCTGGCTCGATTCCGTCGACGGTCGCGGCCTTGCCGGGTTGATGTCGGTGGTTGCCGCAGCCGACGGCCGCATCTTCGCGGTCGAAGGCAGCACCGGCCGGCGGCCGGAGCAATGGCGTCACGATCTGATGGAGAAGCGCAGCAAGGGGCGGCTGATCGTCTGCGGGCCGGGGCTCGACGATCCCCGCGTCTTGCTGCGCGATCTGGCCTATCCTTTCGGCCTTGCGATTGCCGCCGACGGCGCAAGCCTGTGGCTCGCCGAGAGCTGGGCGCATCGGCTCAGCCGTTTTGCGCTGACCGGCGACGGCATCGGCGAACGCGAGATCATCGCGGGCAATCTGCCGGGCTATCCGGCACGGATCCACCCCGACGCCCATGGCGGGCTTTTTCTCGGCCTGTTCGCGCGGCGCACGCACCTGGTCGAGTTCGTGCTCAAGGAGAACGATTTCCGCGAGGAGATGATCGCGACCATGCCGCCGGAGTACTGGATCGCGCCGGCTTTTGCCGGCGGCAGCGATTGTCTCGAGCCGATGCAGATCGGTTCGGTGAAGGCGCTGGGCATCCAGAAACCCTGGGCGCCGCCGCGGTCCTATGGTCTGCTGGTGCATCTCGACAGCGAGGGCGAGGCCACCGACAGCCTGCACAGCCGCGCCGGCGGCCGCTTCCACGGCGTCACCGGCGCCTGCGACACCGAGCATGGAGTGGTGATCGCGGCCCGCGGCGCCGGGCGGCTTTTGCTCTACAGCGGAGACCTGCGATGAACGACGCCGCCCTCCCGACCGCCAAAGCGACCTCGACCCCGAGCGAGACTGCGGAACGGCAGCCGGTGCTGCGCATCGTCAATGGCAGCAAGGTCTATGGCGGCGTCCATGCCATCGAGGGTGTCTCGTTCGATCTCTATCCCGGCGAGGTGCATGCCCTGGTCGGCGAGAACGGCGCCGGCAAATCGACCTTGTGCAAGGCGATCGCGGGCGCGATCTCGCTGACCTCCGGGGATTATTTCGTCGACGGCAAGGCGGTTCATTTCGAGCAGCCGCGCGATGCGCTCGGCGCCGGCATCTGCATGGTCTATCAGGAGACCAGCCTGGTGCCGACCATGACGGCGGCGCAGAACATCGAGCTTGGCAACGAGAAACTCTTGACGCGGTTTCGCACGCTCAACATCCAGGCCCAGCAGCTGCTGCAGTCGCTCAACTTCCATGTCGATCCGGCGATGCCGGTGGCGCTGCTCGGCACCGCCAAGAAGCAGATGGTCGAGATCGCGCGCGCGATCTACAACAGGGCGCGCATCATCATCTTCGACGAGCCGACCGCGAGCCTGACGCCGGAGGAGATCGTGCATTTCTTCCATCTGGTGCGCGACCTGCGCGCGCGCGGCGTCTCGATCATCTACATCTCGCATGCGCTGGAAGAATCCCTGCAGATCGCCGACCGCATCACCGTGCTGCGCGACGGCCGGCTGGTGATCACGGCTCCGGCCCGGCAATTGACGCGCGACGCGCTGATCCAGCACATGGTCGGCCGCGAGGTGGCGCAGAGCGTCTATGGCGGCCGAAAGCAATCAAGCCACCGCCGCGAGAAGGTGCTGACGGTGGAGAACGTCACCATGGGCATGGTGGTCAAGAACATGTCGTTCTCGGTCTATGCCGGCGAGGTGGTGGGCATCGCCGGCCTGATCGGGTCGGGCCGCACCGAGATCGCCAAGGTGATCTATGGCGCGCTGAAGCGCAACCTCGTCAATGGCGGCACCATCCGGCTGCGTGGCAAGCCGATCCGCTACCGTGTGCCGCGGCAGGCGATCAACGACGGCATCGCCTACATCACCGAGGATCGCAAGGTCAACGGCTTCTTCGAGACCATGGTGGTCGACGACAACATCTATATCGGCAGCCTCGCCACTCGGCGCGGCTGGAGCTTTCTGTTGTCGCGCGCGCGGCGCACGAAGTTGGCGAACTACTGGGTCGACCGGCTGAAGATCAACGCGCTGCAACGCAAGGCCCGCATCGTCGAATTGTCCGGCGGCAACCAGCAGAAGGTGGTGCTGGCGAAGACGCTGGTGCAGGATCCCTCGATCATCATCTTCGACGAGCCGACCCGCGGCGTCGATGTCGGCACCATTCCGCATATCCATGCCGAGATTCGCAGGCTCGCCGACGAAGGCAAGGCGGTGGTGGTGATCTCGTCCTATCTGCCCGAGATCCTCGTCGTCTCCGATCGCATCCTGGTCGCCCGCACCGGCCGGATCGTCGCCGAATTCGACGCGGCCGATGCAACCCAGGACAAGATCCTGTATGCGGCGGTGCATTGAGCGCAGGGCTGCAAGTCCGAAGCGCTCTGCTCAAGGCCAGGCAGGGCGATCCAACGAAATGACCCGATCATTTTTGATCGAGCACCTGAGGTTCCACATCGCCATTCGCTTTTCAGGGGGGCGTCTTTCGTTGATCAAACCGGAAGCGACGGGCGCCGGTTAACGAGATCTTACTATCGGCATTGCCCGTCATGTTGTTCGCGCATGAGTTGTTAACAATTATCCGTAATCCTACGGATGCGTGATCGTCTCGGAGCGCGTTCCGTCTTCGGCGTTGCACGCGTTGGCCGAGCCGCGCCGGACAATGTCATGAAGACCATTCGCAGTTTTCTTGCCGAGGGTAACGCGGCTGTCGCGATCGACGATCGCCCGATCGCGACCGGCGACGCGAAGACATTCGGAATCTATCTCTTCGTGATTTCATTCGCATGCGTGTATTACCTTTCGAACGCGCCGCTGCTGCTCGGAAACTATGATCTGGGATGGCACCTGGCCGCTGGAGACCTGATCAGAGAGCAAGGCCGCATTCCTTTCGCCGATCCATGGTCGTTCACGTCGGCGGGCAGACAATGGTACAATCTGTCGTGGCTCTGGGACGTGACCGCCAGTGTCGTGTTTGAGTACACGAAATTGAGCGGTCTCGTGTTGTTTGTCATTGCCTGTGGCGCGCTGATCGTCGGATATCTCGCGTCGATCTGCTTGAGCAGCGGAGCCTCGGCAACCGCGGTCTGCATCGCGGCGCTTTCCGCGTGCCTGCTCTATCCCTCTTTTGCAACGGCCCCGAACAGTTATCTCGCCGCTTCGCCAAACACGGCAACCATGTTGTTCTGCGTGATGTTCTACGCGGAATGCCTGAAGCGGACGCGATGGTTCCTGTTGCCCTTGATGATGGTTCTCTGGGTCAATCTGCATGGCGGCTTCCTGCTCGGCTTTCTCGTTGTCGGCGTTTTTTGCGGCGCGGCTTTGCTCCGCCGGGATTGGCTCGGTGTCAAAATCTACGGCCTGGTGGGACTGGGTTGCTTCATTGCAATCTTCATCAATCCGCTCGGCTGGCACATCCATGACGGCGTCGCGGCGACGCTGGGTCACTTCGTGCAGGCGCACATCACCGAGTGGCTGTCCTATTTCCAGAACTTGTCCTGGCCGGGGAGCATTCCCGGCATCCTCTATATCCTGATATTCGTTGCGCTCGAGCTCTGCTGCCGAGGTCCCTGCCCCCTGGAGTCGCGGCTATTGTGCTGGCTGTCTTTGTTGCTGGGATTTCATCAATTCAGATACATGTCGTTCTTTTTCATGTTTTCGGCAGTTCCCCTGGCTCTTCACCTCGACCGGCTGCTGCCTGCGCGGCTGAACCTGTTGGAGGTGCAAAGGTCGTTGTTGGCGGCCGGCATCGCCGGCGTGTGCTTCCTGCCGCTGACTTTCATGCAAGTCGAACCGGCTCTCGAACTTCCGCAGATGCTTTCTGAGCAGGATGCGCTCTATCTTCAGACGCATTTTCCGCACGCGCGGCTTTTGAACAATTGGAACGTCGGTGGCTTGTTGATCTTCTACACACGAGGCGCGATCCCAGTGTTCGTGGATGGTCGGGCGGCGACCGCCTATCCGGATGCTTTGCTGCGCGACTATTTCAGGCTGCCCGAAATCGAGATTGATGAAGCCGCCTGGGACACGGTGCTTGCGAAATACCAGATCGATACGGTGCTTTGGGTGAAGGCGCATGACGAGTTGAGGCGGTTTCTCGTCGACAAGCGAGGCTGGAAGGAGGAATACGCAGGCTTGTATGAGAGTATCTACGTCAAGCGATAGGCCGCGCTTGGCTGTTGGCGCCGCGACGCAGCAAAAAATTAAGCATACCCGCAGATGGACGGACCGCCGTCAAACATCCACCTCAGAACCGACCGATCTTCCCCGATCGCGGGATGTGGGGCGCATGGAGCAGGAGGGTTTACGACATGCACGGAATGTTGCCGCCGAGCGAAGCCCGGATGCGGATGTGCGTGATGCAGGTCGGCAAGCGCGGGCGCTGGACCTACCGGGACTGGTACAGATGGCGCTTCCTGTGGAAGTTCTTTCCGTGGTACGCGCGCGAAATGCGCTATCGCGGGGACTTCTGCATCGGCGCGAGCTGCATGCACTGGTTCTGGGAGGACGCCGACAAGAAGGAGCGGGGTTATTGCGCGGCCGCGGTGTCGCGGACCCAGCACATGATGTGGGAGAGGGAGCTGAGGGAGGGTGACGGGAAGGCTTCGAGATAGCGACGCGGCAAACGCGCGGCGTGCCGAAGCGCCTTTGTAGGAAGCGCATTCACGCGACATGTGCCGCCATCACGTCTTCACGGCGGCGACCTCCTCCAATCCGCGATTGCGCGGCTCGACGCCCCAGGCCCACACCACGACGATCTGGATGACCAAGAGGCCGATCATCAGCCAGAGCACGCCCGGCAGCTTGTAGGAGGCCATCAGGGCGCCGACGATGAAGGGCGAGACCACGGTCGCGCCGCGGCCGAGCGTGTTGCAGATGCCGTTGGCGCGCAGCCTGATCTCGGTCGGAAACAGCTCCGGGGTATAGACGCCGAACAGGATCGCGGTCTGCACATAGATCGCTGCGATCAGCACGAATCCGACCGTCAGCACGATGGCCGGATCGGACGCGGCGTCGAAGCGGGCATAGATGTAGCCGGCGATGATGGTCACGACCGAGGCGCCGATGATGCTCATGCGCCGTCCGGCGGCGTCGGACAGAAAGGCGCCCAGCACGCAGCCCACCAGCGAGGCGATCGACAGCACCAGCGTGTAGGCCAGCGAATTGGTGATGGTCAGACCCTGGCGCAGGAAGAACTGCGGCAGGAACAGCACGAAACCGAAGATCAGCGTATTGACCGTGATCAGGACCCAGGAGCCCACGATCATGCGCTGCAGCAGCGGCGGCTTCAGCATGTCGGAGGCGGCGACTTGGGCCGCGACTTGGGCAGCGGATTGGGCGACCGGCGCCGGCACCACCACCGGCGGCAGCTTCCTGCCGGCGGCGGCCTCCGTTTCGATCGCCTGCATCAGCGCCTCGGCTTCCTGGTTGCGGCCCTGCGATTCGAGCCAGCGCGGCGATTCCGGCAGGTTCTTGCGCAGATACCAGACGATCAGCGAGCCGACGCCGGCCATGACGAACATCGGGCGCCAGCCGAAGGCGGGAATGATCAGATAGCCGAGCAGCGCGGTGATCGGAAAGCCGGCGACCACGATGAACACCATCATCGACAGGAAGCGCCCGCGCGTCCTCGGCGGCACGAATTCCGTCAAGGTCGAATAGCCGACCACGATCTCGGCACCGAGGCCGAGCCCCTGCACGAAGCGGCAGGCGATCAACTGATCGATGTCCTGCGCGAAAGCGGCCGCCAGCGACGCCAGCCCGAAGATCAGCAGATTGATCTGATAGGTGAAACGGCGTCCCATCCTGTCGCCGACAAAGCCGGTGATCAACGCCCCCAGCGTCATGCCGACGAAGGTCAGCGAAATGAACTGCAGGTTCTGCGGCAGCGTCGAGAATTTGCTCTGGATGGTGGAGGCCAGCACGCCGCCGGCGACATAGAGATCGTAGCCGTCGAAGAACATGCCGGCGCCGACCAGGGCGAAGATCCGGTAGTGGAACGGCGAGATCGGAAGCCGGTCGAGACGCGCGCCGGCGTTGACTGCGGTCGTCATCTGATGTTTCCCCCTGTGTTGTTTGTTTATCGCGGCCGCCTTGTTTGATTGGAGCGGCCCGCGCCGAATTCGCTAGGACGTAGTCTCCGAAGTTCTGATCATATGAAACGAAGGAGTCGGATGGGTTGAGCGCTTGCGAAACCCGTCAATTTGTTGTGCGGCGATGGGTTTCGCGATCAGACCGGACAAGGGTCCGATCTGATCGCTCTACCCATCCTACGA
>NZ_JBAURI010000306.1:0-8725 GCF_049581145.1 Bradyrhizobium sp. | reverse complement strand
GTCCTTCCACTCGTCCGGCGCATAGCCCATCTGCATCGCGCGGGAGCGGTGGCCGAAAGCCCGCAAATCGTCGGGCGCGAACCAGCGCGCGCTGCGCAGCGCTTGCGGGGTCTTCCTGATTTTTGGTTCGGTCATGACGACACCTGCGAGACGGCATTGCTGGTCATCTCACAGGCAGTCCCGGTCGGGCAAGTCCCTCGCGAGATCAGGCGGCGTTGCCGCTTCCCCAATTCCGAACGGGGTTCGCGCGACGCTCGGGACCGCTGTAGTCTGGATCGTGGCCTTCGCGCCGGTCGAACGGACCGGTGCGCAGCCGGACGAAGAACGTCTGCACTTTGGCGGCAAGCCGCTCGGCGGCCGTGGCGACGCTGGCCGAGGCGTTGCGGATATTGCCGGCGGAGCGGCTGGTCTCGCCGATCGCGCCATTGACGGTGGTGATACTGGACGCAAGCTGCTCGGTGCCGGACGCCGCCATATGCACGTTCTCCGAGATCTCGCGGGTCGCGGCGCCCTGCTGCTCGACGGCACTCGCGATCGCGGTGGTCACCTCGTCGATCTGGCGCATTGCGCCGGCGACCTGTTTGACCGAGGCGACCGCGTTGCCGGTCGAGCTCGGGATGCCGGACGTGCTGGCCGATCTCGTGCGTTGACTTGGCGGTCTGCTCAGCGAGCGATGGCTATCGCGGTCACGTTACAACCTTTGGCTGATGCCGCGGCACGGCATTCCCCGATTTGTCTACCCAGTATCGGGCATATGGAACCCGGACCGGCAATCGCTTTTTGGCGGGAATGCGACGGCGCCTCCCCGGGAAAGCGCTTGCGGCACCAGTCGAATTCGGGACAAGGTCGACGAATTACCGCTGACGACGATTCCGCGTCGGCGCGGGGGAATTGCACCGTGGCCAGGATATTGGTCGTCGACGACGACCCTGTCATGCAACTCACGATCAGGCTGTTGCTGGAACGGGCCGGCCACGATGTCGTGGTGGCCGGTGATGGCCGCAAAGGGCTCGCGGCGCTCGACCATGGCGGGTTCGACCTGTTGCTGCTTGATATCTTCATGCCGGCCATGGACGGGTTTGAGACCATGAGGCTGGTCCGCCAGCGGCGGCCCACGCTGCCGATCATCGCGATGTCCGGCCGCCCAACGACGCCGGATCCCAGCCCGGAGCCGGACTTCCTGATGATGGCAACCAAGCTCGGCGCGGTCCGCAGCCTGCCGAAGCCTTTCAAGCCGGCGGCCTTGCAGGCGCTGGTAGCCGATTGCCTTGCGGAATGTGACGCCGATCGTCTTGCCGATTCGGCTGGAGACGCGAAGCCGGATCGTGATGCTGCATCGCGCCACTGATACCGAGGATACCGAGACGGCCTCGCCCGTCGTGCCGAAGCGCCTGCCGCGCGGTATCACGACACGGATCACGCTCGCCACCAGGCTCGCGGTCGCGATGATCCTGCTGGTCGGGATCACCGTGACCGCGGTCGGATGGCTGAATTACCGCAACCAGGAGCAGGAGCTGTTGCCGCGCGTGCTCGATCGCGTCGAGACCCATTCCAAGCTCGTCGCGGCCGATCTTCAGTACTATATCCGCGGAATCCGCGCCGATGTGACGACCTTCCGCGCCCACGCCGCGGCGCACGGCATCGTGCTCGCGCATGTCAACGGCGGTATCGATCCGGTCGACCACCTCTCCGAACAGGCCTGGCGCGAGCGCCTGCTGACCCGGCTGGTCGCCTATCTCGGGGCCAAGCCGTCCTACTCGGAGTTCCGCTTCATCGGGGTCGAAGACGGCCATCGTGAAATCCTCCGCGTCGAGCGGTCCGGACCAAACCGCGCGATCCGTGTGGTGCCGGACGACGAGTTGCAGCGAGTCGGCGACGAACCCTACTTCGACGAGACGCTCAAGCTGCCCCAAGACGAGATGTACGTCTCGCCGGTCGCCTTGAACGAGGAGAACGGCGTCATTGAAATCCCCTATGTACCGACCCTGCGGGTCTCGGCCTCGGTGCTGGCGCCGGACGGCAAGCCGTTCGGCATCGTCACGGTGAATATCGACATGCGCCCGGTGTTCGACCTGATCCGGTCGCTGCAGCGGCCGAGCGGGCAGATCTACGTGGTCGGCGCCAATGGCGATTATCTCGTCCACCCCGACCCGGCCTGTGAATTCGGCTCGCAGGTCGGCTCGCCCATGAACTGGCGGAAGGATTTCCCGTATTTTGCCTCGCTGCTCGGCTCGATGCAGGGCTCGGCGCAGATCGTGACCGATGAGGCGGGGCGGCTGGGTGGCGCTGCGTTCGCGCCCGCGAAACTGGCCGGCAAGCAGTGGATCGGGGTGATCGAAACGATGCCGAACGACGCCTTCATGGCGCCGACGATCGCGACCCGCGACGCCTCGATGCTGGTCGGGATCATCGCCATGACGTGCGCGGCGGCGCTGGCCGTGATCATCGCGCGCTCGCTGACCCGGCCGATCAAGCAATTGACCGCAGCCGTCGAAGGCATCGGCCGCGACGATCCCGTCGCCATCCCGATCGATGCCGGCGGCGAGACCGGCGTTCTGGCACGGGCGTTCGCGCGCGTGATGAGCGAGACCAAGGCCAAGGCCGCCGAGCTCGAACGCGAGGTCCGTGAACACCGCTTCACCGAGGCGGCGCGGGATCATCATGCCGCGCGCGAGCGGCTCTACAGCGCCGCCGTCCAGTCGTCGAACGACGCGATCATCACCCAGTCGCTCGACGGCACCATCACCGGCTGGAATCCCGCGGCGGAACGGCTGTTCGGATATTCCGCGGACGACGCCGTCGGCCAGGCGATCGATCTGATCGTGCCTGCCGAGCGCACGGCGGAGGTGCACGAGATTTTGCGCCGGATCAGCCGGGGCGAAAGGATCGAGCATCATGAGACGGTACGGCTGCGCAAGGACGGCAGTCCGGTCCAGGTCTCGCTCGGGATATCGCCGATCAAATCTCCATCCGGACAGATCATCGGCGCATCCAGGATAGCGCGCGACCTCACCGAAAGCCGCAAGACCGAGCTGGCGCTGCGGCAGCAGATCGAGGAACGGCGACGCATCTTCGAAACCTCCCAGGACCTGATCATCATCTCGGATTCCAAGGGCACGATCGTTCAGGTCAGCCCGAGCGTCGAGATCATTCTGGGTTACCTGCCCGAAGACATGATCGGCCGCGACGCGGTCAATTTCGTCCATCCGGATGACCTCGACATTGGACGCACGACGATGCGCGCGGCGCGGCACGGGCAGCGTCTGCGCGACATCGATTTACGCTACATCCACAAGGACGGGCGGCCAGTGTCGCTGTCCTGGATGGGCGCATGGTCCGAGCCGGTCAAGCGGCATTTCTTCGTCGGCCGCGACATGACCGAAAGCCGGCTGGCGCAGCAGACGCTGCGCGAGAGCGCGCAGCTGGCCCACAACATCATCGAGACCGCGCTCGATGCGTTCGTCCAGATGGACGAGAGCGGCGCCGCGCGTGACTGGAATTCGCAGGCCGAGAGGATCTTCGGATGGTCGCGCAAGGACGTACTCGGCAAGGACCTGATCGACCTGATCGTGACCGGCGACGACAACGGCGAGCTCAAATCCGCGCTCGGCCGTTTTCTGGACTCGGGCCAAGGCCTGATTCTCGGACGCCGCCGCGAAATCATGGTCCGGCGGCGAGACGGCCGGGAATTTCGGGCGGAGCTCAGCGTCACGGCGCTGAAGACGCAAAGCGGCTTTCTGTTCAACGGATTTTTCCGTGACCTCACCGACAAGATCGCGGCGGAGGAGAGAATCCGGCAGTCCGAGAAGATGGAGGCGATCGGTCAACTCACCGGCGGCATCGCCCATGATTTCAATAATATCCTGACCGTCATCACCGGAACCATCGAAATCCTGGCCGATGCCGTGGAACAGGAACCGCAGCTTGCCGCCATCACCCGGATGATCGACGAGGCGGCCGCGCGCGGCGCCGATCTGACCCAGCACCTTTTGGCCTTCGCGCGCCGACAGCCGCTGGACCCGCGCGAAATCGACATCAACACGCTGATCATCGACACATCGAAGCTGCTGCGGCCGACGCTCGGCGAGCAGATCGAAATCGAATCGGTCTTCAACGAGGAAGCCTGCCTTGCGATCGTCGATCCCAACCAGCTTGCGACCGCAATTCTCAACCTGGCGCTCAACTCGCGCGACGCGATGCCTGACGGCGGCAAGCTCATCCTGGAGACCGGCTCGGCCGACATCGACGAGGATTATGCGGCCATGCACGACGACGTTCGGCCCGGCCGCTACGCCATGATCGCCGTCAGCGACACCGGCAAGGGCATTCCCGCCGGGATCATCGACAAGGTGTTCAACCCGTTCTTCACATCGAAAGGCCCGGGCAAAGGCACCGGCCTCGGCCTGAGCATGGTGTATGGCTTCATCAGGCAATCCGCGGGACACATCAAGATCTACAGCGAAGAGGGTCGCGGCACCACGATCAGGATGTACCTGCCGCCGGGCAGCGGGGCCTCGCTTGCACCGGAAGCCACCGGCTTCGCGACGATCGAGGGCGGACACGAGACCATCCTGGTCGTCGAGGACGATAGGCTGGTGCGCGACTATGTGCTGACGCAATTGCATTCGCTCGGCTATGTCGCGCGCGACGCGGCGAACGCGGCCGAGGCGCTTGCCATCATTCAGGCCGGACACAATTTCGACCTGCTGTTCACGGATGTGATCATGCCGGGCACGATGAATGGCCGTCAGCTCGCCGACGCTGCCGCGAAAATGCGGCCGGATCTGAAGGTGCTGTTCACCTCGGGCTACACCGAGGATGCGATGGTCCACCATGGCAGGCTCGACTCGGGCGTCCTGCTGCTCGCGAAGCCTTATCGCAAATCGGATCTGGCGAGAATGATCCGCAAGGCGCTCGACAACTGAAGCCGGCAGCCAGCTTCGCCTCCTCAGCCTCGCCTGAACCTTCCGCAGGTGCTCCTGGTGCGCTCAGGACGCGCGTTGGGCGGTCATCACGATCCGCACCAGGTCCGCGGCGTTCCGCGCGCCGAGCTTCTTCATGATGTTGGCGCGGTGATCCTCGATGGTCCGCGGGCTGATCCCGAGAGTTCGTCCGGCTTCCTTGTTGGAGGCGCCGGAGGTGAACTGCTCGAGCACTTCACGCTCACGGCGCGTGAGCGGCTCCCGCCCCGGAAAATGCAGCGAGGCGATGCTCGAGGCGGAGCTTTCTGCCTGCCTTCGTGCATAGGCTCCGATCGCCTCATCCAGTCTTGCCACGATTTCGCTGCCGCGGAATGGCTTCTCGATGAAATCGAGAGCGCCGTTCTTGATCGCCTTGACCGCCATGGCGATGTCGCCCTGACCCGAGATCATGAAAATGGGCGCTGGATAGTCCTCACCGTGCAGCTCCTTGAGGATATCGAGGCCGGACTTCCCGGGAATGTGAACGTCAAGCAGGATGCAGGAAGGGGTGCGGCTGCGCGCCACCGCAAGTAGCGCGGCGCCATCCGCAAAGCAGATCACCTGATATCCGCCGGCCGACAACACCATCGAAAGCGTATCGCGAACGGCAGGATCATCATCAACTACGAAGATTTCGCCGCGGGAGGCTGGTTTCTCATTCATGTGCCATCGTCCCCAAAGAGTAAAACATGACGCGCACTCACCGAACGATATAGCGCCCGGCGCAGAATCGACCCACCGTATTTGTACGGGACATGAGCTTAACCCACAAGTAGCGCGATGGATACTATCACCGCAGAGAAGGAGAAGCTCCATGCGGAAGGCAAATGGAGGCGTCCGGAACCAAGATGACAACCGGACCGACAGCTTCGGTGCGATCGCGTCGAACCTCGAACAGCTGATCGCGCAGGTGCGCGCCAGCATCGGGGTGATCGAAACGATGGTTATGCGCGAAGCTTATGGCGGAAACGAGGAAAATACCGCCGATATCTTCGTCCTTGACGATGTCATGCCGCGCTATGCGAAGGCGAATGCTGCGCTGCACGAATGCGATGCGAGCCTTGCCGACGCCCTCAGGCTTTTGCGTGACGACACGGCGCCGCAGCCCACGCCGCGACAGGCAGGGGTGGTCGGTCTGGCCGCGCACGCCTGGTCAGCTAGAGCCTCCCGCTGCGATTGAAGCAGAACGGAAACTCCGGCCTATGTTTTGACGCCTTTTCTTTCTTCACGGAGCCGAGGTCGCCGCGCGTCCCTATCGAGGTAGGGCGCAGACTCTCGCTGAAACGAACGTCCAAGCCTGCGCCGATCCGTCAGAGCCGGTGTCGCGCCGCGACACCATCAACCACCACGCCGCCCCAGGTGTGGATCACCGGCAGGCCCATCGCGGTCTTGCCGAGGTTCGCAAGACAGATGCGCAAAGCGGCGAGATCAACCGGCTTCGGCAGGCTTTGCAGATCGACGCCGAGCGACCTCGCATAAGACCGCGCGGCGCTGCGATGGGCTGCGTCCATGCCGCTGATCACGACCACCGTGCCGGCAAATCGCGTCTCGGCCATCGCAGCCAGGACCTGGGTGCCGTCGCCGTCATCCAGCATCAGATCCAGCGTAACGCAATCGAACCGCGCGTTCCGAATGTGCTCGATTGCTTCCCGGCATGATCGCGCCAGCGTCACCGCGTGCCCAGCTTGCTTGGCGGCGATCGAGATCAGCCGGCGCTGCATCGCGTCGTCGTCAACGATCAGAAGCTGAAGCGCACGCCGCTCACTGCCCTCCGGCATGCCCGACAATTCGGGCGAAGGACTGGAACTGACGGGCATTGTGGCCTCCGGTGGATTTCTTCGCTCCACGCATACACGACCTCTGCTGTGGGCAGGTAAACCGGAGCAATGAAATCCGGCACCTCGTCTTCAGAAATTTTGCAGAAGTATCCGATGCGGGCCCGCGGAACGCGTCAGGCGCTCAGCATCGCATCCTTGTTGGATGGATTGGCCCGCTTCTTCTTGTTCTTGCCCTTGAGGAACTGGATATCCATTTCCGAACCATTCACCCGAACGAGCTCGCAGCGGCGATAGGCGAGCCCGGTCGACGACAGCAGCAGAAAGAATTCTTTCAAGTTGAGGCCTTGAATGGAGCCCTCCAACAACAGGACGGCGTCGTTGTCGGAGATCGCGCGCAACTGACAATCCCGTCGCCAGGTGCCGTCGATCGCCATGATGCAGACGTCATAGCCGCGGCTGAAGGTGACGCGATCCGAACCCTTGTTTTCCTCTGACATGGCTAAAGCCCCGCGATCGCAGAAAACTTCGGCGCTGCCGCCTCGAGCGGCCTGAACTTGGCAAATCCCGCGCGCTGCTCGTTCGGCCGATAAAGCCCCCGCCGTTCCGGAAACGGCTTGAACGCGTCGGTCAATCCGACCACGGTTTCGGCTGCGCCGAGTACCAGAAATCCATCCGCCTCGACGGCCTTGGCCAGGCGGTTGAAAATCGTCATCTTGGTTTCCTGATCGAAATAGATCAGGACGTTCCGGCAGAAGATCACGTCGAAAACACCGAGGCCGGAAAAGTCGTGCAGCAGGTTGAGCTGCCGATGCTGCACCATCGCGCGAATGTCGGGGTTGATCTGCCAGAGCTCGCCGATCTGCTTGAAATATTTGACCAGCATCTGAATTGCGAGCCCGCGCTGCACCTCGAACTGGCTATAGATGCCGGCCCTGGATTTCTCGAGCACTTCCTGCGACAGATCGGTCGCAAGGATTTCGACGCGCCAGCCATTGAGTGCCGCGCCCATTTCCTTCAGGCACATCGCGAGCGAGTACGGCTCCTGTCCGGTCGAACCGGCAGCGCACCAGATCCGGATGCTCTTGCGGCCGGCGCGCGCCCGCAACAGCTCCGGCATGATGACTTCGCGGAAATGATCGAACGGAATCTTGTCGCGGAAGAAGAACGTCTCGTTGGTGGTCATCGCTTCGACAACCTGGGCCGCGAGCGCAGCAGCTCCGCTTTTCAATTTCTGCACGAGCTCGCTGATACCGGGCACGCCCGCCTTGCGCGCCAGTGGAAGCAAACGGCTCTCGATCAGATATTGCTTGTCGGCAGACAAATCGAGACCGGACTGGTCCTTGAGAAGCTTACGCAAATACTCATAGTCGGGCGGGGTCACGGACGACCTCCCAAAAAAGGCAGGCAAAAGATCAGAGGGCTTCCGAAGACGTCGCCAGGATCAAACCGGCTTCCTGAAATTTCGCGGCCACGATGTCCTTGTCGAACGGCTTCATGATGTACTCGTTGGCGCCGGCTGCAAGCGCGCGCGAGATGTGGTCAATGTCGTTCTCGGTGGTGCAGAACACCACCTTGGGCCCCTCGCCGCCGGGCATGCGGCGCAGATTGCCGAGAAACTCGTAGCCGTCCATGTTCGGCATGTTCCAGTCGAGCAGCACCGCCTCTGGCAGCGCCCGCTTGCAGGCCTCCAGCGCTTGCGCGCCGTCCTCGGCTTCGACGATCTGGAATTCCAATTCTTCCAGAATGCGCCGAGCGATTTTTCGGACCACCGCCGAATCGTCGACTACCAGACAAGTTCTCATTGCAGCCTTCTCCCAGGTCGGACGTTGCAGTCAGCTAAGCGGCCAGCGAAGGCTTGACCGCGAGTTCGAGAACACGATCGACATCGAGGACGACCATGAGGTGTCCGTCGAGGCGATGGACGCCGCCGGCGAGCTTGGCCATGCGGGGATCGAGGTTGACGGGGTTTTCCTCGCGGCCGTCGTC
>NZ_JBAURI010000305.1:0-2887 GCF_049581145.1 Bradyrhizobium sp. | reverse complement strand
GACCAGGCTGGTGCGCCGCTCTGATCGTGCGCACTCGATCCTGGGCCTCTCCTGTCGCCGGAGAGGACCGCGCTCACGGCCTTCGTGAGAGGGCGACCCTGCGGCAAGCGGTCCGGCCACGCAATGGCGGGAGCCGGCTATTTTCCGTCGCGCCGAAGACGGCGCTTTACATCGCGAAGCAAAATAGCCGGCTCCCGCCATCCTCCGCTTTGCTTCGGCCGCTGTCGCTTGCGCTCGGCGGTGCAGGTCCGGTCCGCCCGCCGCCTTTCGTCGCCATGAAGGCCGCGATGAGCGCGACCAATCCGACCGAGGAAAGCCGCCATGACGATCGAGCACAACGAGACAGGCGATGAGCCGCCGCACGCCACATCCCCAACCGATCATGTCCTCACCGAACTCCAGCTTCACGGCTATCGTCCCTTCCAGGACGAGCCCGACCCAAGACCGCTCCCCGATGCCCGTATCGTTTCTGTCGCCGTCGCCGACATCTTCGACGCGCTGATCGCAAGCTTGAGCGAAACCCGCCTCGAACCCGACCTCGAGGACTTGTTATGGTCGACTGTCAATCTCTTCCACCGCGCCAACGAACGTATCGAACGCCAGCTCGACGACAACGAGCAGGCGCAGAAGCGAAGCCAGTGCGACCAGGATGGCTCTGAAATCCGATCGGTCGAACTGGAGCGTCTCACCGCCGAGGGCATGACGCTGATCGAGCGGCGCAACGGCATGGAATATTTCCGCGACCAGGCAGCCGAGCACTTCGTCCGCCACACCGGATCGCACTGGCATCCGCGCAGCGGCTCGATGGTGAACCACCGCGCCTTGACCTCGGCTGTCATCGACAGTCGCGACTTCCTTGCCGCCAGACGCCGGGCGGATACCGAGGTGCTGTTACCCGCTGGACCGAAGATCGCCTTCACCGGAGGCCTCGATTGCAACGATCACCGCCTGATCTGGGACAAGCTCGATCAGGTCCACGCCAAGCATCCGGACATGGTGCTTCTGCATGGCGGTTCTCCGAAGGGCGCCGAGCGTATCGCCGCCCGCTGGGCCGACCATCGCAAGGTACCCCAAATTGCCTTCAAACCCGATTGGACCAAACACGCCAAGGCGGCACCCTTCAAGCGGAACGATCAGATGCTCGATGTGCTGCCGATCGGCGTAATGGTCTTCCCGGGCACTGGTATTCAGGAGAACCTGGCCGACAAGGCACGCAAGCTCGGCATCCCCGTCTGGAAGTTCGGCAGCGCTGGCGCGTGAGCGCCACCTCGCGCGCGTTGCATATCCTCGCGCCGCCACGACGGATGCTTTCTCCAGTCGGTCGTCTGTCACGCTTGCCGCCTTTACGAAGAGAGCGGGAATCGGGTGGCAGCTGCAAGGTCCACTGCATCGATCGAGCCACGTTGAGACGACGAAGCAAACAGGAGATATAACATGTCGAGAGAAGATGAAAACAAGGCGACCGTAGGCCGCTGGTTCGCCAGCTTCTGGGGTGAGAGGTGCGATCTCGGAATTGTCGATGAGCTTGCGGCGCCGGATGCGCTCCTTCAGTATTCACTGCACGAGCCACGTCGGGGACGGGAAGACATCAAGGCCTTCATGGGGGATTTCCGTCAAGCCTTTCCGGATCTCAATTTCTGGGGGGCCGCCGATCTGATCGCGGAGGGCGACTGTGTGGTCGGCCGCTGGGATGGTGGGACCCACACCGGCCCCGCATTCGCTGATTTCCTGGCCGGCTCCTTGCCCGCCAACACCGGTCGTAGAATGCGATTTACAGGCACGACCGTTCTGAAGCTGAAGGACGGCAAGATCACCGAGGATGTCGGGTTCGACGACGGCGTCACCGCGCTGCAGCAGCTCGGGCTGATCAAGCTTGCCGCTTAGCCAACGGGAACGGAAAGCCGGCTTTCGGGATTGATCTCTCGAGGGCCCCGCGCGGCCGCACGTCAGCGCCACCGGGGAGACTTTGAACCGGCGACGACCAAGCCCGTGCATGGGTTCGATCTATTTTGACAACGCGGGCCGCCTTTCTGCACACCAGGTTATCCCTTCCTTCTCCGGGAAGGCCGGCTCTCTTGTGAACTCCGATTGTTCGCTGGCACGTCTCCAAAATGCCGTTCAGCGCGCGCGAGCACCTGGCGACGCTGTAAGACGCTCCCGCACAATCTCATAGAGAGCCGCCGCGCCGTGGAGTTTTCCGCCCTCATTGACGGTGCAGTTGACAGCAGAGGAGCAGGCGCCTTAAGCGATAGGGGCCTCATTCGGGCGAAGCATCGGAGATTGCAGGCGGCGAATATGCGGGTTAAGGGCAATGACAGAATGCTGCACACCGCCGCCCTTGATCCTGTCGCCGCGTGTTGATCGGCTGCTGCTGATCCGTCAAGCTTTCCGGCTCGAATGGGCCACCATCGCTTGGATGACCGTGGAGGCGGCTGTCTCGATTGCCGCAGGTGTCGCGGCCGGCAGCCTTGTCGTGTTCGCCTTCGGGCTTGACAGCCTCATTGAGTTGGCATCGGCCGGTGTGCTCATGTGGCGGCTCTCCGTGGAGCTCCGCAACGGGCAGAAATTCTCTGAGCGCGCCGAGCGCATCGCCGGTCGGATCGGCGGCGGCCTGCTGTTCCTCCTCGCTGCCTATGTCGCAGCAGCCGCTGCATGGCGTCTGCGGGAAGCTACAGGCGAGGAATTCTCAAGGCCTGGGTTCATCGTCGCGTTGATAGCGATTCCCGCCATGCGCTACTTGGCCCTTCGCAAGATCGAAATTGCCGAGAAGATTGGAAGCAGGGCGCTACGTACGGACGCGATGGAGGCCGTGACGTGTGGATGGTTGTCGTTCGTGGTTGTCGCGAGCATGACCGCGCAGTGGCTCGTCGGCGCATGGTGGATTGAC
>NZ_JBAURI010000304.1:0-11040 GCF_049581145.1 Bradyrhizobium sp. | reverse complement strand
TCTCGTACCACGCGGCGGAGCGCGCAACGTCGTCGACATTGATCACGAGATGGTCGATGGCGTTGACCCTGACCGGCATGGCTCATCCTTTCGTCGCGGGCGGCGCGCGCTGGCCGCGGCCGGCGTTGTTTGTTACAACGCCCTCCAACCTCGTGACAACAACAACATAATTCGGGAGAAATGCATGATGATCTCGCGCCGTACCGCGATCGGCCTGATCGCCATGGGCAGCTCGGCCGTCGCTTCGGTGCGCAGCGCGGCAGCGGCGCTGGACTATCCGACCCGGCCGGTGCGCTTCGTGGTCGGCTATCCGCCGGGCGGCGCGACCGATATCATAGCCCGCCTGGTCGGACAGCGGCTGTCGGAGAAGCTCGGCCAGCAATTCGTGATCGAGAACAAGCCAGGCGCCGGCAACAATATCGGCACCGAGACGGTGGTCAATGCCCAACCGGATGGCAATACGGTGCTGCTGGTCAACCCGGCCAACTTCATCAACGCCACGCTCTACGTCAATCTGAAGTTCAATTTCGTCCGCGACATCGCTGCGGTCGCATCGTTCCAGCGCGTGCCCAACGTGATGACGGTAAACAAGGACGTGCCAGCGAAAAACGTCGCCGAGTTCATCGCCTATCTCAAGGCCAATCCCGGCAAGGTCAACATGGCGTCCTCCGGCAACGGCACCTCGGTGCATCTCTCCGGCGAAATGTTCATGGCGATGACCGGCACCAAGATGCAGCACGTGCCTTATCGCGGTGCGGCACCCGCGATCAGCGACATGCTCGGCGGCCAGGTCCAGGTGATCTTCGACAACATGCCATCGATCATCCAGCATATCCGCGCCGGCTCATTGCGCGCGCTGGGCGTGACGACGACCGAACGGTCGCCGCAATTGCCCGACGTGCAGGCGATCGCCGAAACCGTTCCGGGCTATGAGGCTAGCGCCCTGTTCGGTATGGGCGCGCCAAAGGATACGCCGAAGGACATCATCGAAAAGCTCAATTCGACGATTAACGCGATCCTGGCCGAGCCCGAGATGCGCCAGCGCCTGGTCGAGCTCGGCGGCGAGCCGCTGATCCAGTCGCCCGAGGCGTTCGGCGGCATGATCAAGGCCGAGACCGCGAAATGGAAAAAAGTAGTCGAATTCGCCGGCTTGAGAGTGGAATAGGAACCGACCTGGTTTCTCTTGGGTTCTGTCCAAAGGCCCGGCGAGTTGCGGAGGATGGATGATGCGTAAAGTGATGTTGGCGATCGCGACCGTCGCGGTTGCGGGGGTGATGGGCCTTTCGGTTTCGGGTCCCGCCGCGGCCTATGATTATCCCTGGTGTGCCCAGGGCAGGGGCGTAGGCGTTCCGGGCGACTGCTCGTACCAGAGCTATGACCAGTGCCAGGCAAGCGCGTCAGGCCGCGCCCTCTATTGCAACGTCAATCCGCGCGTCGCATTCGGCCGCTTGCCGCGCCGCGGTCACTATGCGCGATATCCGGACCCGTATCGCGCCTGGTGAGGTCCATCAGGGAGCGATCGGGATCAGAGCTTGCCGGGCGCTCCCGTCCCGCGCTCCCGACCGGTTCGGCCTGGTTGGGAGATCAGGAGCCTGCGGGCTCGCGCCTTGTCTGCGTGCGAGATGGTTAACGATTAACGGACTTATGCGCCAGCGGACCTTTGCGCCGTACAGCCTACTTGCGTCGGCTTTGCGATTCCGTATACTTTGCGATGCAAAGTTGAGGTGATCGATGCGCGATCTCGACAAGGCGCTGGCCGATATCATCGCCATTCGCAGCCAGATTGCCGCCGGAACGGCGTTTCGCGGCTATGGTCCGGCGGCGATCGCTGCGACTGCGGGCGTCGCGCTGCTCACGGCCGTGCTGCAATATGGCTGGCTCGACGAACCTAGCCGCCATCCCCTGACCTTTTTGTTCGGCTGGGCCGCAGCTGCGCTGTTGTCGGCGGCGATGATCTGGATCGAGATGGTGGCGCGTTCGCGCCGGCACCATTCGGGCCTCGCGGACGCCATGATCCATCAGGCGGTCGAGCAGTTTCTTCCTGCTGCCATGGCCGGCGTGCTGCTGGCTGCGATGCTCTGGAAGTTCGCACCCGAGGCGTTGTGGATGCTGCCGGGCCTCTGGCAGATCCTGGTCTCGCTGGGCGTATTCGCATCCGTCCGTTCGCTGCCGCGCACGGTTTGGCTCGCCGGCGCCTGGTATTTCGTCGCAGGCTTCATCGTGTTGCTGCTCGCGAGCCAGACCCACGCGCTGTCGCCCTGGACCATGGGAGTGCCGTTCGTGATTGGCCAATTGCTGACGGCTGCGATCATTTATTTTGCATCCGGAGAGGCCGATGCCGAGGAGTGAAGTGATGACTGCGCCGTTCTCCTATGACGGTCTTGACCGCGTGATCCATGAAAAGGCGCGGCTCGGCCTGTTGACTTCGCTGATCGCTCATCCGAAGGGCCTCGCCTTCGCCGATCTCAAGCAGCTCTGCGGACTGACCGACGGTAATCTTAGCCGTCATCTGCAGGTGCTGCAGGAGGCCGGATTGGTCGACGTCACCAAGGGTTATGAAGGCAATCGGCCCCATACCTCCTGCCGCCTGACCAAGGTCGGTCGCCGCCGCTTTCTCGACTATCTCGCCGTTCTCGAGCGGCTGGTGCGCGACGCCGCCAAGGCCGCGGGCGGCGAGCACACGCCGCTCGGCCGGCTCGGGATTCTGTCGACCTGATCTGTTTTTTTACGGGGGAACTTTGTAATGCAAAGTGATTTCCGGGCCAGACTTGCGCCCAAGCTTCATGTCGGAATCATCATGGACGGCAACGGCCGCTGGGCCACGCGGCGCGGGCTGTCCCGTCTGCGTGGGCATGAAGCCGGGGTCGAGACCATCCGGCGTATCGTCGAGACCGCGCCCGACCATGGCGTGGGAACACTGACACTATATGCCTTTTCCAGCGATAATTGGCGCCGGCCACGCGCGGAGGTGGCGGCCCTGATGACGTTGCTGCGGTTCTATCTCGCAAACGAGGTGGAGAGTCTGGTCCGCAACGGCGTTCGCCTCAAGGTGATCGGGCGCCGCGACCGGCTGCCCGACGGCATCGCTGCGGCGATCGCACGGGCTGAGGCGGCCACCGCCGATGGCGCCGTGCTCAATTTACGCATCGCCGTCGATTACTCCTCGCGCGATGCGATCCTGAACGCCGCGGCGAAACTCGCCGGAACCGCTCAACCCACCCGCGAAACGTTCTCGCAGCTTGTCACCGGCGAAGCCGGCCTGCGCGATGTCGACCTGATCATCCGCACCAGCGGGGAGCAGCGGCTGTCCGATTTCCTGCTCTGGGAAGGCGCCTATGCCGAACTGCATTTCACCGACAAGATGTGGCCCGAGTTCGACGCCGACGATCTCGCCGCCGCGCTGGCTTCCTTTCATCATCGCGAACGCCGCTTCGGCGGCCTGCAATCGCTGCCGCTCGAGCCGGCTCCCAGCCTGTGAAGTTCGAATTTCGGGCCGCGCCTTTGCCGCGGGACGGGAATCATCTACTGAAACGCATGGCTACGTCGAGCGTAGCTCCATGAAACGCGCCGATGAACCGTCAGCAGCGACGAGAGTCCGCCAGACAATCCGCCAAATCCACCGCCGCGCCGCCGCTGCGCAGCGACGCCCCGGCTGCGTTCTTCGAGGCCGGGCTTCGCCTCCTCCAGGCGGGGCAGATCGCGGAGGCGGAGCAATGCGGCCGGCGCGCGCTCGCCATCGATGCGGGCCATGCCGATTCCCTGCACCTGATGGGCATGCTGTGTTTTGCCTCGCAGCAGCATGATCTCGCGATCGAGTGGTTTGCCCAGGCGATTCGACAAAACCCCGAAGTTGCCGACTATTTCGCCAATCTCGGTGGGACGCTGCGGATCCAAGGTCGTCTCGATGAGGCGATCAAGTGCTATGATCGCGCGCTGGTGCTCAATCCCGCGCTCGCGGAGACCTGGTACAAGCTCGGCGAAATCCTGCAGCAGCAGAAGCGCCTGGACGAAGCCCTCCTGAGCTTCGACCAGGCGTCGAAAGTCGACCCGGACTATCTCGAAGCCGTCAACGCCAGCGCGCTCGTGCATTTCGAAGCCGGACGCTATGACGCCGCGATCGCGGGCTTCGACCGGTCATTGGCGATCGATCCGGGTCTTGCCGGGGCGCTTCACCTGAAGGGAATCTGTCAGCTCCGCCTCAAGCGGTTCGAGGCCGCGCTGGCCAATTGCAGCAGAGCGCTCGCGCTGGCCCCCGATCATCCCGAAATTACAAACAATGTCGGTCTCGTGCTGCAGAAGCTCGATCGCAACCAGGAAGCGCTGCTCTATTTCGACAAGGCGATCGCGCTCAAGCCGGATTTTGCCCTTGCCTTCAATCATCGCGGCACGTCGTTGTCCGAGCTCCGCCGTTTCGACGAGGCGCTATTGAGTTTTGCAAGCGCGACCGCGATCAATCCGGACTATGCCGACGCCCATTGGAACCGCGCGCTGATCCAGCTCCTGATCGGCGATTTCGCCGGCGGCTGGGCAGCGCGGGAATGGGGCCGCAAATCCATCGCTGTCGGCTTCGTCGACCGCCAATTCACCCAGCCGGTGTGGCGTGGTGAGACACCGCTCACCGGCAAGACCATTTTGTTGCACAGCGACGAGGGGCTGGGTGACACCATTCAGTTCTCCCGCTACGTGGCCGAGGTGGCGCGACTCGGCGCCCGGGTCGTTCTCGAAGTGCAGGATGTGCTGCATCCGCTGCTATCGGAGGTGGAGGGCGTGTCATTGTGCCTGCCGAAGACAGCCGTCACGCTTCCCGAATTCGATCTGCATTGCCCGCTGTCGAGCCTGCCGCTCGCGTTCGGAACCCGGCTTGAGACGATTCCGTCCGCGCTGTCTTATCTGCCGACGTTGCCCGAGGATCGCGTGCAGGAATGGGAGCGCCGGCTTGGTCCGCGTGACAGGCTCCGCGTTGGTCTGGTCTGGTCCGGCAATCCCGGGCACGGCAATGATCGCAACCGCTCGATGTCGTTGCGCGAGATGTCGGCGATCACAGATGTCGATGCCGCCTTTTACAGCCTGCAGAAAGACCCGCGGCCGGATGACAAGGCGATGCTTCTGGCGCGAGGCGACATCATCGACTTCACCGAACATTTTGCCGGTTTCGTCGACACCGCCGCGCTGATGGCGTGCCTCGATCTCGTGATCACGGTCGATACCAGCGTGGCGCATCTTGCCGGCGCCTTGGGGCGTCCCACCTGGATTGTGCTGCCTTACACGCCGGACTACCGCTGGCTGCTCGATCGCGACGACAGCCCCTGGTATCCGACAGTGCGGCTGTTTCGGCAGGACGAACGCCGCAACTATGCCGACGTTCTGGCGCGGGTGCGGACTGAACTGCAGCGCCGCATTGCAGCCGCGTCGGACGTAACCGAAACTTGATCGGAGGTCCTCCCGCGCGCAGGGCCGAAACTTGAGCTAGGTCAACGGTTTTGTGCGCCGCCGTGCCAAATGAAGCTGGTCTTTCGAACCGCAAGGCACGCGTCAATGGACGATCCACAGGACCAGCTCATCGAAGGCGTCAAGCCGCCGCACGAATCCGCTTCGCCGTCGGTTGCTCCGCCGCCGCACAGCCATCTTCCCGTTCCGGTGCTGCCACCCAGGCGGACTGGGCGGCTTCGACGCGTCGCGGTCGCGCTGCTTGCCGTTGCCCTGGTCGGTGGCGGCGGCGGTTACTACTGGTGGAAGCAGGCCCACCCGCCGCTGCCGGTCGGAATCAGTTTCGGCAACGGCCGCATCGAGGCCGACGAAATCGACATCGACACCAAATATGCCGGACGGGTTGCGGAGCTGTTCGCCGATATCGGTGATCTGGTCTCGCCCGGGCAGGTGGTGGCGCGGATGGACACCAGGGATATCGCGCAGTCGTTGTCGAAGTCAGAAGCGCAAGGCCGCCAGGCACAGCATGCCGTCGACGAAGCCCAGGCCAATCTCGTGCAGCAGCAAACCCAGCAGACCTTGGCTGCGCAGGAGATGGATCGCGCGCGGAACCTTCTGAAGAATGGCTGGACTACGCAGGAAATCGCCGATCAACGCCAGCAGCAGCTCGATGCCGCGAATGCAGGGCTTGCCGCGGCCCAGGCCCGCATCACCGAGGCGCAACATGCGCTCGAAGCCGCCGAGCACGATGCCGGCTATTACAAGGTCGAAATCGCCGACAATACGCTGGTTGCACCGAAACGGGGCCGTATTCAATATCGGCTGACGAATATCGGTGAGGTGCTGGCTGCCGGCGGCAAGGTGTTTACCATGCTGGATTTCTCTTATGTCTACATGGATATCTATTTGCCGACCGAGGAGGCAGGCAAGGTGAAGGTCGGCGCCGATGCGCGCATCGTGCTTGACGCTTATCCCGATCACCCGATCCCGGCAAAGGTCTCGTTCGTGGCAAGCGAGGCGCAGTTCACCCCGAAGACGGTGGAGACGCAGACCGAGCGTGACAAGCTGATGTTCCGGATCAGGGTCCGCATCGATCAGGATCGATTGCAGGCGCATGCCGATGCCATCCGAAGCGGGCTGCCCGGCCTGACCTATGTGCGATGGAATCCGACGGTCGAATGGCCCAAGAACCTGCAAGCTGCGCCATGACGGACGTGTTGCGTCCGGTTGCGATCGTCAAGGACATCTCGCAACGTTATCGCAGCGTCACCGCTCTCGATCATGTCTCGGCCGAACTGCCAGCGGGTTGCCTGGTTGGCCTGATCGGTCCCGACGGGGTCGGCAAATCCTCGCTGCTGTCGATTCTGGCAGGCGCCCGCGCGATCCAGCAAGGCGAGGCCTTTGTGCTCGATGCCGATATGTCGAACGCGCGCGCCCGCAACCGGGTCTGCCCGCGCATCGCCTACATGCCGCAGGGGCTCGGCAAGAATCTCTATCCCGATCTCAGTGTTCGCGAGAATATCGAGTTTTTTGCAAGATTGTTCGGACAGTCGCAGGAGGAGCGCAACTGGCGGATCGAGGAATTGCTGAAGAGCACCGCGCTCGCGGCGTTCGCGGACCGCCCGGCGAAAAAACTTTCCGGCGGCATGCGGCAAAAGCTCGGTCTCTGTTGTTCGCTGATCCATGATCCTGATCTCCTGATTCTGGACGAGCCAACCACGGGCGTCGATCCGCTGTCGCGCCGGCAGTTCTGGGACCTGATCGATCGCCTGCGCGCGCGTTCCAGTTCCGCCATGAGCGTGATCGTCGCCACCGCCTATATGGAAGAGGCGGAGCGCTTCGATTGGCTGATCGCCATGAATGACGGGCGCATCCTCGCTACCGGCTCGCCTTCGGGATTGAAGGATCAGACGCATACTGGCTCCATCGAAGACGCTTTTGTCGCGCTGCTGCCACAACGAGAGCAGGCGAGATCTGCGGAGAAACCGGTTCGTCTGGACCTCGACGGCTCCAGTGAGCCGGTCATTGTGGCCAACAATCTGACCTGCCGGTTTGGCGACTTCACGGCGGTCGACCGGGTCAGTTTCACCATCAGAAAGGGCGAGATATTCGGCTTCGTCGGCTCGAACGGCTCAGGCAAGACCACGACCATGAAGATGCTGACGGGCCTGTTGTCGCCGAGCGAGGGCGAGGCGCTGATCTTCGGGCAGAATCTGCAAGCCGGCAATCTCGAGGCGCGCAACCGGGTTGGCTACATGTCGCAGTCCTTTTCGCTCTATGGCGAACTGACGGTCCGGCAAAACCTGACGCTGCACGCCCGGCTATTTCATCTGCCTGCCGCCTTCGCGGCGAGCCGGATTGCCGAACTGGTCGAGCAATGCGATCTCGCGGAACATCTCGACAGCCTGGCCTCGGCGCTGCCGCTCGGCATTCGCCAGCGGCTGTCGCTTGCGGTCGCCATCGTGCACAAGCCGGACCTGCTGATCCTGGACGAGCCGACATCGGGCGTCGATCCGGTGGCGCGCGACCAGTTCTGGCGGCTGTTGATCGATCTGTCGCGCCAGCAGGGCATGACGATTTTCGTGTCCACGCATTTCATGAACGAGGCGGCCCGCTGCGATCGCCTGTCGCTGATGCATGACGGTCGCGTGCTCGCGACCGACACGCCGAACGGCCTGATCAAGGCGAGGGCGGCGAAGAACCTCGAGGAAGCCTTCATCGGCTTTCTCGAACAGGCGACCACGATCGAAGCCGCGCCAGTCACCGTGACGCTGGCGCCGCGCTCCGCGTCGAGCCCGGCAAACGCGACGGACAGGGCGATGGGGGGCCTGTTCAGCTTCCAGCGGCTGTTCGCCTACGCGATCCGCGAAGGGCTCGAATTGCTGCGCGATCCGATCCGTTTGATGTTCGCGCTGTTCGGCACCGCGCTGCTGATGGTGGTGTTCGGACTAGGCATTTCCACCGACGTCAACAACCTGACCTTTGCCGTGCTCGACCGCGATCAGAGTCCGGAGAGTCGCGCCTATCTGGAGGAATTGCGCGGTTCGCCCTATTTCGTGGAAAAGCCGCCGCTTGCCGACTATGCGGATCTCGACCGGCGTCTGAAGAGCGGCGATATTCAGGCCAGCATCGAAATCCCGCCGAACTTCGGCCTCGACATCAAGCGCGGGCGCCCGGCCTTTGTGTCGGCCTGGGTCGACGGCGCGATGCCGTTTCGCGCCGAAACCATCCGCGGCTATCTGCAGAGCATGCACCAGCTCTATCTCACCGATCCGGCCGTGAAAACCACGCAACCCGCGGCGGCGCTCCCCGCCGACATCGAAATCAGATTCAAGTACAATCAGGATTTTGACAGCGTCTATGCAATGGTGCCGTCGACCATCGCAATGATGCTCGCATTGTTTCCCGCCATCCTGATGGCGCTCGCGGTCGTCCGCGAGAAAGAGCTCGGCTCGATCACCAACCTCTATGTCACGCCGGTGACCCGGCTGGAATTCCTCATCGGAAAGCAGCTCCCCTACGTCGCGGTCGCGCTGATCAACTTCCTGGTGATGTTTACGATGGCGATCCTGCTGTTCAATGTGCCTTTGAAGGGCAGTTTCGTGGTCCTTCTGATTGGGACGGTGATCTACGTCTTTACCACGACGGGCTACGGCATGCTGATTTCTACATTCTGCAACACGCAGATTGCCGCCCTGTTCGGCACCGCCATTCTCACACTGCTGCCGGCCCAGCAGTTTTCGGGGATGATGACTCCGGTATCGTCGCTGTCGGGGACGGCGCAGGTGATCGGGCTGTGCTTTCCCATGAGCTATTATCGGCCGATCAGCGTCGGCACCTTTACCAAGGGATTGGGATTTGCCGATCTCGGCTCCAGCATCCTGATGCTCGCCTTGTTCATCCCGATCCTGACCGGGATCAGCCTCTTGCTGTTGCGCAAGCAGGAGAGGTGAGCCGATGCGATCGCTGTCCAACATCTTCTGGCTCGGCACCAAGGAACTGCGCAGCTTCTTCAGCGACTGGGTGCTGTTGGGGTTCGTAGTCTATTCATTCTCATTGGCGGTTATCAGCCAGGCGCAAAGCAATTCGCAGGAGCTGTACCATGCCTCGATCGGAATCGTCGACGAGGACCACTCCGAACTGTCGAGGCGGATCACGCACGCATTTCTGATGCCTTATTTCAAGCCGCCGGTCCTGATCGCGCAATCCGATGTCGAGCATTTGATGAATAACGGCAGGTACACTTTCGTCGTCGATATTCCACCGAACTTCCAGCGCGACGTGCTGGCTGGCCGCCAACCGGGGCTGCAGATCAACGCGGACGCCACCGCGATGGTGCAGGCGGGATTGGGTTCCGGCTACGCACAGGAGATCATCGATGACGAGATCGAGCAGTTCCTGTCGCATGCCGAATCGACTCCGCTGTCGCCGGTCAATCTCGCGATCCGCATCGCATTCAACCCGAACGTGACGACCGCCTGGTTCACCAGCGTGATGGGCATCATCAGTAACGTCACCATGCTGGCGATCATCCTGGCCGGCGCGGCGTTGGTGCGGGAGCGCGAGCACGGCACCATGGATCATCTCATGGTCATGCCGCTCAGCCCCTTCGAGATCGCAATGTCCAAGATCTGGGCCAATGGCTTCGTCATCGCCGTGGCGGTCGCGCTGGCCCTCTATCTTGTTGTCCGCCTGCTCTTGAAAGTGCCGATTGCCGGGTCGATTCCACTCTTCCTGTTCGGCGTCATGCTCTATTTGTTCTTTGCAACCGCGATCGGGCTGTTCCTTGGAACTGTCGCACGATCGATGCCACAGCTCGGCCTGCTCTATATGCTGGTCGCGGTTCCCATGAACATCCTGTCCGGCAGCGCCACGCCGCTCGAAAGCATGCCGCCCTGGCTGGCGGGCGCCATGCAGGTGTCGCCGTCGACCCACTTCGTGTCGTTCGCGCAATCGATCCTGTACCGCGGCGCCGGTCTGGACGTGGTGTGGCCGCAATTCGTCGCGGTGGCCGGAATCGGCGCGTTGTTCCTGGCCCTGTCGCTCTGGCGCTTTCGCGCCGCGGTCGGCCAGGGGTGACCATCGCCCGCGGCAGGCGGGAGAGCATCGCCCGGCGAGCGTCAAGCCATGTGTCACCGCTCAACGATCGTGCGCCGCGCTGGCAAGCTGGATGTCCGGGCCGTACGCCCTGGTCACGGTGACGGCGAAAATCGCACAGATGGCGCACACCATGCAGAGCTTCATCCGCGCCGTCCTGCAATCGGTGATCGGGAGAAACAGGAAAAACATCATCGCAAGGAGGAGAAGCGCGTCCAACACATACATGGGGATCTGTCCTTCAGTTTCGAGAACAGAAACCATCCAATCGATGGCCGGTATGTGGGCTGCGTCACACTCCGTGGCCGCGGCGTGTCGAAGATTCCCGCATCATGACCGGCCGCGAAGCGCGTTGGGAAGCGCGATCAAATATCGAGTATCCCCTTCATGCTCCCTGCGTCCCGACATGTCGGCATGGTAACGTGATCGGACGGAGCGTTTTGCAGCGGTGGGCCAAGGAGGCAGTTCGTGAAGCAGATTTCGACAGTCATTGTTGCAGCGGCCACGGTGCTGCTG